>CAYMSY010000099.1:7423-9411 GCA_964393195.1 uncultured Alcaligenaceae bacterium
GCGGTGCGGAAGTCACAACTCTGCGGTACGACAAAGCACTGTTCTTCGCTGGCAACGATGACTTCGCGAAACACGCCCTGAATGTGCGGGAACACGGCGGCACTGCCGTAAAAATTCATCTTGAGACAGAGATGGCCTTTGCCCGCCTTGCAGGTGCGGCAAACCCGGCACGGCTGGTTCGGATTGATCGCGACACGATCGCCCTTTTTCACACGCGTGACACCAACGCCAACCTCGTCAACCTCGCCTGAAACCTCATGCCCGAGGCAAAGCGGTTGCATGACAGCGAAATCTCCGACGCGCCCCTTGCCGTAGTACGACAGATCGCTGCCGCAAATGCCGCCTGCACCAAAGCGGACCTTGACCTGGCCCGCAGCCACTGGCGGGTCATCGCCACGTTCAAGGCGCAGGTCTTTTGCACCGTAAAGCATTGCCATCAACATGATCACTCTCCTTTGCGGGGCAGTGTAGCGCTGGCAGCGAACCCGAGCGCGGACGACGTCCGATTCGGGCTACATTTGTGTCATGAATACACCGCATCCCCTCTTTGATCTCTCCGGCAAACGCGCACTCATCACCGGGTCGTCGCAAGGCATCGGGCTTGCGCTTGCCCAGGCGCTCGCGAGTGCAGGCGCGCATGTGATCATCAACGGACGTGACCGCGCGAAATGCGAGCGTGTCGCGTCCGAATTCAGCACGCGTGGCGAGGTTGCGTCAGTGCGGGCGTTTGATGTAACTGACCATGCCAGCACACTGGCCCATATTGATGCCATCGAACGCGAAATCGGGCCAATTGATATTCTGGTCAACAACACCGGCATCCAGATTCGTAGTGCGTTCGCGGAGTTCCCGCTGGCCGATTTTCAGCGTCTGATGGACACCAATGTCACCAGTGCTTTTGCAGTGAGTCGGGCGGTTGTCCGACACATGATTGAGCGTGGACGCGGCAAGATTGTCAACGTCTGTTCGGTCAACAGCGAGCTGGGTCGAGCGAGCATCGTGCCCTACACCGCCTCAAAGGGAGCGCTCAAGATGCTGACCAAGGGTATGTGCGTTGAGCTCGCGAAACACGGCATCCAGGTCAACGGCCTGGGGCCGGGCTACTTCGATACCGAGCTTACGCAAGCACTGGTGCAGAACCCGGAGTTCACGGGCTGGTTGAAACAGCGCACACCCGCAGGTCGCTGGGGCAAGGTCGATGAACTGAAAGGCGCAATCATATTTCTTGCGGCGCCAGCATCCGATTTCGTAAATGGACACATCCTGTATGTGGATGGCGGGATGACGGCGGGTGTTTAAAGATCGTTGCTGTTATGACCGCTGCTCGGCTTGATCACGCCGGTGCAGACACAGACAAACAGGTACATTTGTCAAAAATTCTTCAACGTCAAGTTCAACTCATGCTCATGTTTGTTCAATTGATGCGGTGGTCGTCCGGCGCCGTTTTTTCTCTGGCGTTGGCAACGGCTTCGGCGCAGGGTTATGTGCATTTCAATCACAACGGTGGCACGCCTTTTCCGGCGGCCCTGGTGGCGGCCCAGCCTGAAGTGCAGGTGCGCGAGCTGACGGCTGCGGGTTCGCTTGAGAAGGTGCCGCAGTGGGCCGATCAGGCGAGCAAGGGAATCGCCTCCGCACTCAATGGCGTTCTTGCCGGGCGGAGCGATTTCAAGACGGTCGCCATGCCCAAGTTGACTGACGCCGAACAGGACCTGCTTGAGGACTTTCTGGCCACTTATTGGGTCGTCGGCCAGAACGCTCACCTGATGATGCAGTTCGGCGGTTCGGCGTGGGCACACAAACGCAACAAGTTCGACTACACGCTGGGCGAAGGGCTACCGTGGTTACGCGAGAAAACCGGTGCCGACGCGGTCGTTATCGCACTCGGTGACGACATCGTTTCCTCGGGCGGCCGGATGGCCATGACGGTGCTCGCTGCGGCAGCCGGGGTCGGTCTGGCATCGCTCGGCCTGGCCCTCGCGCCCACGGTC
>CAYMSY010000100.1:0-2712 GCA_964393195.1 uncultured Alcaligenaceae bacterium
CGGCACCGTTTCGCCCGGTGACATCCAGCCAAGCTCGCCGCCTTTTTGCGCGCTGCCGTCTTCGCTGCCAAGTTTCGCGATTTCCTCGAATTTGGCGCCGCCGGCGATGCGGTCACGCAGACGTTCGATCTTGGACTTGGCCTCCGACTCGCTGACCAGATCGTTGACGCGGACGAGGATGTGCCGCGTCTTGTTCTGTTCGACGATGGACTTCTGCTCGCCGGCACGCTTTTCGATCAGGCGGACGATGTGAAAACCGTTGGCGCTGCGCAGCACGTCGCTGGTTTCGCCGGGCTTGAGCTTGTTGGCGGCATCGGCATAGATCGTCGGCAGGCGGTCGGCCTGACGCCAGCCCAGCGCGCCGCCCTGGGCCGCATCGTTGGAGTCGGAGAATACGGCGGCAACCTGACCGAAGGCGGTACCGGCCTTGAGCTGACGGGCAGCTTCTTCCGCGCGCTTCTTGCGGGTCTCGATCTGATCGGGGGTTGCCTGTTCCGGCACCAGGACCAGAATGTGCGCCAGCTGATATTCCGCCTGATTGGCGCCCTGCGCCTTGGCAATCGCAAGATAGCTGTCAATCTCGGAGTCGGTCACCGTGACCCGTGATTCCACTTCGCGGTCACGCAGGCGGCTGAGCACGATCTCGTTCTTGAGTTCATCGCGGAATTTTTCGATGGTGACGCCATCTTTCTTGAGCGCGGCGACAAATTGCTGCATCGACATCTTGTTGTCGGCTGCGATGCGCTGCAACGACGCGTTGACCACTTCCTCGTCGGCACGGATGCCGTACTCGCGGGCGTACTGCAACTGCACTTTTTCGTTGATGAAGCGCTCCAGCACCTGCGCGTCGAGCTCGGCGTCCGGCGGCATGGCCACGCCCTGACGCTTGAGCTGCGCGACCACCGCCTTGCGCTGCTCGTTGAGTTCGTAGCGTGTGATGACCTCATCGTTGACCACGGCGATGACGCGATCGACGAGCTGCACACGGCCCGACTGGGCGTACGACGGCAAGCTCACGGCGAGCAGGGCACCGGCGAGAGGAACCAAAACAAACGATGCAAACGATTTCATGATGCTTTCACGGACTTCAGTTAGACGGGGTCAGGGCGTAGCGGGATTCCACGGGGCAAACACCGGCGCATCCGGGTTTGCCTCGTCGAGCCGGCGGCGCGTCGGATTTTCATAGAGTAAAGAATAGCCGGGAACGTTCCGTTTAAGCACATCCAGCGGATTGGCGCCCACGCGGCCCAGGCCGTTCAGTTCAAGTTGCAGGAAGAAAGCGTTGGTGCTGGTCGTGGTTGACGTCGCCAGACGCTGCGCCACGGCGCGCACGACGTAGCAGCAGCCGTCGTATTCCAGTCCGAGCACGCTCTCGGTCATGCGGCGGTCGGCGATCGAATAGTTGACCCGGCCCACAGCGTAAAGATTGCGGTAAATCGGCCATTGCGTGGCGACATCGACCTGCTTGACGGAGACCGGCCCCGACAGCGTGACCAGTTCGCGAATCGCGCGGTAATTGATGCTCAGCGTCCGCGCCTTCTCCGGCGTGTAGCGCAGTCCCAGCGAGTAACGTTCGGTTTGACCGAGGTTGGCGTTGTACTGCGCATTGGCTTCGACATACAGCGCGTCGGTGACGCGACCCTGCGCCGAAATCAGCAGATCGGAGCTGTTGCGGTCGCGAGGTGCTTCGCCAAGCGTCACGCGCTGACTATTGAAATAGAAACGCTCGCCGAGCGTGACCCGGAGCCGCTCTTTCTGCGAGTCGGCGTCAAACAGCCGTGAGGTGATGCCCAGCGAGAGCTGCTGGGCGTCGCCAATGCGGTCGTGGCCGACGTAGCGGTTTTCACTGAACAGTTGCAGATAGTTGAAGTCCGCAAGCGCGGTATCGAACACCGGTGTCTCGCTTTGATCGCGGTACGGTATGTAGGTAAACATCGCGCGCGGCTCAAGCGTCTGCACAAACGCATTGCCGAAAATGGACGTATTGCGCTCAAAGCGCAAACCGCCATCGACACTGGCAATTGGCAGCACGCGCGTTGAATCACGGTAGTCGTCAAAGCTGCCGATCAGGCTGTAGCGTGTTGCATGCAGCCCGACTTTCGGCGTGACAAACCAGCCCGGCTTGTCGTAACGCCACGCCATCGTGCCATAGCTGTAGGCACGATAGCCCGACGGATAGGCCGCGTTCGGATAGTCGAACCGTGTGATGTCGCCAGTTAGCTTGAGCTCAAGCGGCTGGTTGGTCAAGGGCCGATAGACCGGCGACTCCGCAGTCAGCTGCGGCACCTTGTCATACGGCGGCAGCACCAGCGCGGCTGGATCCTGCAAGGTCTGGAAGCGCTGCGCTTTCGCGGTGAAGATCCAGTCGAAGTTGCGATACACCAGTGTGGCATCACGCGGCAGCGTGGTGATTGAGGTGATGGATACGAAATCAGCGAGGTCGACGAAGTACCGAGGGTCGGACACGTGACTGTAGTTGACCGACAGCGTGAGATTCGGCGAAAAGATCTGGGTGTGCCGAATGTTGGTGGCGTCACGCGTCGCGTCGGCCAGTCGGTCCTTCGGCAATATCTCGCCGTTCCATTCGCCCATGGCGCGTCCGAATGGGGTGTCAAACAGGTAGCGTGCCTGTCCGTTGACCAGCAGCCCGCGCTTGGTCATCAGGCGCGGCGTGATCGTGGCATCGTAGTTGGGCGCCAGATTCAGGTAGTA
>CAYMSY010000100.1:2812-9367 GCA_964393195.1 uncultured Alcaligenaceae bacterium
TAAAGCCCGAGAACGAACGTCGGGCTCTTCATGAAACCGGTTTCGGTGTCGCGCCGGTATTCGAGCTCCGGCCCGGTCACCAGATCCTGCCAGGAGCGGATCACCACATTGCCCCTGGCCTTGATGGTGTCGATACTGAACTCGTAGCGCATCCAGTCGGACAACACCTGCCGCGACGGTGAGCGCATGTCGACCGAGCCTTTGGCCTCAAGGAACTGGTCGTCAGTGCCAAACGTTTCAATGGCATTGACCGTTGCGCTTTCCTTCTCGTTGGGACGCGGCGGGCGCAGTTGCAGCGGATAGCTGCCGTTGGAGGACACCGCCGAAGCACAATAGGACGGTATCGTGCCCGCCAGCACCGCAGCTGCAGCCCCGGCACCGGCAGTCGCGCCCAGCATCAAACCAGCCATCGGCACTACCGGCGCGACACTGCACGCGCTTTGCGCATGAACGCTGGTGGTTGAGCAGAGAATGGCCGTCAGCGCTGCCGCGGACCGTGGAAAAGGGGGCAAAGTGTACAAATCCGGCTTGATAGACTTGCAAGTTTAGCCGACGAATCAAGGCGTTACGTGAGCGCCGCAAAAGCCGGGCAGGCAGCCAGTTGCTACGCCCGCCTCGTCCGTTCGGCCGTTTTCGTCCGTTCGCGCCCATTTCCCGACTTTGATGCAACGAATTGATCTTCCCTCCGCTGGCCAGGACCTCCGGCTCGACGCCGTTGTCAGCTGGCTATCCGCCCTGCCGCCCGCTGCAGGAGCGGCACGTTGGGTGCAAATTGCGTCGGCGTCCGAAGACGCCAGTTTTCGTCGCTACTTCCGTGTCACGGATCAAGGCGGGAAAACAGCGATCGCCATGGACGCGCCACCGCCGCAGGAGGATGTGCGTCCGTTTGTTTCGGTCGGTCGCCTGCTCGCTGACGGCGGTGTCCACGTGCCGCAGCTGCTGGCCGAAGATGCGGCACGCGGCTTCCTGCTGCTGGGTGATCTGGGGCGCACAACTTATCTGGCCGCACTCGCTGGCTGCAACGACGCGCAACGCGACGCGATGTTCGGCGATGCGATTGCCACACTGGTCCGACTCCAGCAGATTGAACCGGGTCGCGCCAGTCGACCCCTGCCGTCTTACGATGCCGCGCTGCTGAGGCGAGAACTGGATCTGTTTCCTGACTGGTATCTTGATCGGCACGTCCGGATTGAGCTGACCAGCGACGAGAAGAACGCACTGGAAAAATTGTTTGCCACGCTGATTGCCGGCGCGCTGGCGCAGCCCACGGTACTCGTACATCGCGACTACATGCCGCGCAATCTGATGCTGCTGGAGACCGGAAGCCCCGGTGTGCTTGATTTTCAGGATGCAGTGGTTGGTCCGATTTCCTACGACGTCGCCTCGTTGATGCGCGATGCATTCATCAGCTGGGAGGAGCCACAGGTGATCGACTGGGTGGCACGTTACTGGGACCGCGCGCGCAAGGCGGGCTTGCCGGTGCGCGAGGACTTTTCCGAGTTCTATCGCGAGTTTGAATGGATGGGGCTGCAACGCCATCTGAAAGTGATGGGCATTTTTGCGCGCATCAATTACCGTGACGGCAAGCCAAAATATCTCGCGGATGCACCGCGTTTCGTGCGTTATGTGCGTGCGGTGGCTCATCGCTATCAGGCATTCACGCCACTGCTGCGCCTGTTCGACCGGATTGAGGGCAGCACGGCCAAAGCGGGTTACACGTTTTGAGCAAGGTACCGCTAGAGGCCATGATTCTTGCCGCCGGCCGTGGCGAACGCATGCGCCCGCTGACCGACACCCTGCCGAAACCGCTGGTGGTCGTGCGCGGCGCACCACTGATTGAGCATCACATCCGGAAACTGGTGGCGGTCGGCGGCCGCCGCATCGTCATCAACGCGAGCTATCTGGCCGACGCGCGGATGGCGGCACTGGGTGATGGCGCCCAATTTGGTTGCGAATTGGTTTTCTCGGTGGAGCCGGAGCCACTGGAGTCGGGCGGCGGCATTGCCACCGCCAGTGCCTACTTCCGCAGCGATGCCATCATGTTGGTAAGCGCTGACATCTACAGCGATTTCGATTACGCAACGCTGTTGCCGTGTCTCTCCGCTATTGAAAAAGGGCTGGCCCGGGCCCATTTCGTCATGGTGGCTGCGATGCCCAACGAGCCCGGTGGCGAATTTGCCCTGGGTGATGACGGGCGGGTGACGCTGGATAAACCCCGCCTTACACTGGCTAACATTGCGGTTCTGGCGACCGCTCCCTGCAGGGAGTGGCCACGCGGCGAGCGCTTCAAGTTGCTGCCGCATTATCAGGACTGGGTAGCCCGTCGTGACGTGACCGGCGAGCTGCATGGCGGAGTCTGGCGGAACGTGACGACGCCGGTCGATGTCGAAATACTCAACGCGGCCTAAGCCTCACACTCTATTTTTTTGGTATTTGCATGAATCCCCTTCTCGACTTCGACGCGCTGCCCCGTTTTGCCGACATCAAACCCGAACATGTCAGCCCGGCGGTCGAACAATTGATCGCTGATGCGCGGGCTACCGTAGCCCGCGTTGAAAAAACCGAAGCCATCACCTGGGACAGCGTGGTCGAACCTTTGCAGGACGCGACCGAACGTCTGGGCCGTGCCTGGGGCGCCGTAGCGCACCTCAATGCGGTCATCAGCAGCCCGGAACTGCGTGATGCACACAATGCGGTGTTGCCGAAAGTCACCGAGTTCTTTACCGAACTGGGTCTCAATCGGTCGCTGTTCGAGCGCTACAAGGCGCTTTCCGAAAACGCGAAACTGCTGAGCGAAGAGCAGCGGGCACTGCTCAATCACGAGCTGCGTGATTTCAGGCTCAGCGGCGTCGAGCTGGAAGGTACTGCCCGTGAACGGTTTGCCGCGATCCAGCAGACCCTTGCCGATACACAGTCGAAGTTCGAGGACAACATCCTTGACGCCACGAATGCCTTCACGCTTGACGTGCCCGAGAGCGAGCTCAAGGGCGTGCCGGACGATGTCATCGCCACGGCCCGAGCCAAGGCGAAAGAGGCGGGCCTTGCCGAAAGCCAGTGTCGCCTGACCCTGCAGGCACCGTGCTACTTGCCGGTCATGCAATACGCCGACTCACGGACGCTGCGCGAGCAGATGTATCGCGCATACGCCACGCGCGCCAGTGACGAGGGCGACAGCAAATTCGACAACAGCGCCCATATCGAACAGATCATGGCGCTGCGAGCGGAAGAGGCGAAGCTTCTGGGTTTCACCAATTTCGCCGAAGTTTCGCTGGTACCGAAGATGGCCGATTCTCCGGCGCAGGTGCTTGATTTCATTCGAGACATCACCCGGCTTGCACGGCCCTTTGCCGAGCGCGATCTGGTCGAGCTGAAGGCATTCGCAGCCGCCGAATTGGGACTTGCCGACCTGCAGTCTCCGGATGTGATGTACGCGTCGGAAAAGCTTCGCCAGAAGCGCTATTCGTTCAGCGATGAAGAGGTCCGCCAGTATTTCCCGGAAGACCGCGTACTCGCCGGCCTGTTCCGGGTCGTCGAAAGCATCTATTCGGTGCGCATTGCCGAGGGCAAAGCCTCGGCGTGGCACCCCGATGTTCGATTCTTCGAGGTGCGTGACACGAAAGACCAGTGCATCGGCGAGTTCTATCTCGATCTCTATGCTCGCGACAGCAAGCGTGGCGGTGCATGGGCGGATTCGGCGCGTGACCGGCGCATGAAGCGCGGGCACCTGCAGACGCCGGTGGCCTACATGACCTGCAACTTCCCCGCACCCGTGGGCGACAAGCCGGCCCTGTTTACGCACGACGATGTGATCACGCTGTTCCATGAGTTTGGTCATGGTCTGCATCTGCTGCTGACCGAGGTTGCAACGCTTGGCATCTCGGGCTTCGGTCACGTCGAATGGGACGCCGTCGAGCTGCCGAGCCAGTTCATGGAGAACTATTGCTGGGAATGGGATGTGCTCATGCACATGACGCAGCACGCTGATACCGGAGCACCGTTGCCGCGTGAATTGTTCGACAAGATGATTGCGGCGAAAAATTTCCAGGCGGGTCTGGGAACGCTGCGACAAATGGAATTCGCGCTGTTCGACATGCGCCTGCACGCCGAGGCACGCGCTGCTGACCGTGCCTCTCTGCTCAAGCTTCTGGCCGACGTGCGCGCCGATGTTGCGGTGCTGACGCCGCCGGAATACAACCGCATGCCGTGGTCGTTTGCGCACATTTTTGGTGGCGGCTATGCCGCCGGCTACTACAGCTACAAGTGGGCGGAAGTGCTTTCTGCCGATGCCTTCAGCCGGTTTGAGGAAGAGGGCGTTCTGTCACCGGTCGCTGGCAGCGCGTTCCGCAAGGAAGTGCTGGGGCGTGGCGGCAGCCGTGATGCGATGACCAATTTTGTGGCATTCCGCGGTCGTCCGCCGTCGGTCGATGCGCTTTTGCGGCACAATGGGATGACTGCTAACTAAAGACCGGAAGAACTTTGGGAGCTTACGCATGAAGACGTTCGGTTCAGTTTCTGTTTTGACGCTGGCGCTGGTTTTGTCGGCAACGGCGGGTGCGCAATCCGTGTATCGCTGGGTCGATGCCAATGGCCGGGTGCAATATTCCGATCAGCCGCCGCCGCCCAATGCCAAGGACGTGCAACAACGCAGCGTTGGCGGCAGTTCCATCCAGAACAACGAAATGTCGCTGGAAGCGGCTGATGCCCAGAAGAAAAATCCGGTCACGCTTTACGTCAGTGAATGCGGTGAAGCCTGCGACGCGGGCAAGGCCTACCTGAACAAGCGTGGCATTCCGCATACGGTGGTTGACCCGACACGTTCGCTCGAACTCAACAAAAAGTTCAAGGAAGACACCGGTGGCACGGTCGTTCCGGTCATCAAGGTGGGTGAACGCCGCCTGTCCGGCTGGAGCGAACAGAGCTGGGCCTCGGCGCTTGACGCGGCCGGATACCCGAAGACCCCGCCGTTCGCCAAGCCGAAGCCGGTTGAAGACCGGGCAGGTCTTGACGCACCCGCTCCGAAAGGCACGCCCGAGCCGGACAAACCCCGAGGCGCACCGGGCAGCTAGGCGTCGGACTTTACGCGTTGAAGATCACGACATGGAACGTCAATTCGCTCACGGCACGGCTCGCTCGCGCTGAGGCGTGGCTACGAGCCAACCAGAGCGATGTGCTCTGCCTGCAGGAACTGAAGCTCGAAACTCACAAGTTTCCGCACGATGTATTCGAGGCGCTGGGTTATCGCGCCACGGTGTTTGGCCAGAAAACCTACAACGGTGTCGCCATCATCGCAAAGCAGACGCTGCCCGAATTTGCCGATGTGCAGACCGGCGTGCCGGGCTTTGAAGACGAGCAGTGTCGGGCCATTGCCGCGACCATTGGGGATGTCCGCGTTGTTGACCTCTACGTTGTCAACGGGCAGGCGGTGGATTCCGACAAGTTTCAGTACAAGCTGCGCTGGCTTGATGCCGTGAGTGCCTGGCTGGCTGACGAGAAAGCAAAGCACGAAAAGCTGGTCGTGGTGGGTGACTTCAATATTGCCCCAACCGATGCCGATGTACATGATCCGGCGGCCTGGGCCGGGCAGGTGCTGTGTACCGATCAGGAGCGCGCTGCCTTCAACCATTGGGTCAGCCTCGGCCTCGTTGATTGCTTCCGCAAGTTTGATCATCCGCCGAAGACGTTCAGCTGGTGGGATTACCGCATGCTGGCCTTCCCGAAGAACAATGGCTTGCGCATTGATCACATCCTCGCCACGCCGGCGCTGGCGGATACTTGCAGCGCCTGCGTGATCGACCGCAACGAACGCAAGGGCAATGCCGAGAACCGCCCCTCCGATCACGCACCGGTTACTGCGACGTTCGCCGTGTAGCGTGGATACGCGCCGCGTCATCCACTGCCTGCACTGAATCATGAAAGTCATTGTCCTCGGCGCCGGTCTGATCGGTGTCGCTTCGGCCTATTACCTGTGGCGCGATGGTCACGAGGTTGAAGTTGTCGAACAGAATTCGCACCCTGCGTGCGTTACCAGCTACGCCAACGCCTGCCTGATTTCGGCGTCGCGTGCGCTGCCGTGGCCGAACCCTGCTTCGCGCGGTACCTTGTGGCGATCGCTGACTGACAGCAACGCGCCGATGAAGGTCACCCAATGGCTCGACCCGGCGCTGTGGCGTTGGGGGCGCGAGTTCATGTCGTACGCCAACGAACGCGAGTTCGCGCGACTCACGCGTGCCAAGCTCGGTTTCGCGCGCTTCTGTCAGGACGAACTTGAAGCTGCGCTCGCGGCGACCGGCGTTGACTGCGGTTACCGGCGCGATGGTTTGCTTTACGTCTGCCGCAGCGACGCGACGCTTGCGGCCGCGCGTGCGCGGGCCGCGCTCGTGGGCGGACATGGCTACGAGGTGCGTGTGCTCACGCGCGACGAAGTGATCGCGCTGGAACCATCGCTCGCTTCATCCACGGTCGTTGGCGGAACGCTGGCCGTGAGTGACGCCCAGGGCGATTCGCGCGCGTTCACGCGGGCGCTCGCGGAGTGGCTGGCGTCGCGGCGGGAGCGGC
>CAYMSY010000101.1:0-9329 GCA_964393195.1 uncultured Alcaligenaceae bacterium
GACCGCCGCCCCGTCGACGAACTGGTCGACGTGGTCAAGGGTCACCGGTTCGCCTCCTGGCGGGCGCGCCACCCTCCCCGGCCGTGTGCGGGGCTTGGCGGAGTTTGATATGCGGCTTGTGCGCGCCCGAGGGCGCTGCCGGTGCCGCTGTCGGCAGTTACCACCGGCACTTCATTGCTAACGTATTAGCCGTTGATGTTCTTCGCGCTCGCGGCTGACGATTGCCTCTATGAACTCCCGCCCGCCTTTCATGTGCGCAAATGCTGCGTAGCCACGTTCCAGAAACTCATGCAAACCGCCAACACCTCCGGCCGTTGCCGGGGCACGCATGATTCGAAGCAACGTCAGCAATAGCGGCATGCGGGCAAGTTTGTCCAGCGCCAGGCCAATTTCTTCCGTGAGTTCCATTTGCCGCAGGCGCAGATCAAAGTCGTTCATGTCACGATAAGCCTGCCGATAACCTGTCGCATCAATTTTCAGCGGCGCTCCTGCGGTCTGTTTTGCCCGGAGCGCGGCGGCAAGTCTGCCATCCAGCAGTTCGGACAAAGCGTCCATTTCTAGAGCGGCGGCAAGTGTGGCGAGCGCTTTGTCCGGAAGAAACTTGACCAGAATTTTGATGACGCGCTCTATGTCGGCATCTCGTTGCGTGAGATCTTCCGTCGAATAGAGCTCGGTAAGAAAGAAAGTTGCTGCGGGTCCGTATTTTTCTGACGAAAGGAGGTCCGAGTGCGTATCGGCCAGCCTTGCTTGCTGATAGGTGCGCACGGCCAGACGATCTGCGGCAGAGCTCGCGGTTGCTCTGGAAAGTACGCGCTCCGCGCGTGCCGCTTCGAAATGCGCGCGTAGTGATGATTCCGCAGGTCGTGACTTTCCCATAAATGAAGCATTGTGTCTCAACCGTCGTCTTCAAGATGCGCGCGAAGTAGTAGTTAACTCGCTCTAACCGCAGTGCCTAGAATCGGTTCGATAGAGGAGGCACGAAATCCATGTGGAGCCGGCGACGATTTATCTTTGTGGGGGCGGCAGGTGCGCTTGCGGCCAGCGCCGTCTGGATTGCTCCACGGGTCATGAAGTCCCGTGTTACAGCGCGTGGAAATGTACTGGTTAACGATCACGGCAATATGTTGCGCGTGATAGCGATGGCTGTTTTAGGGACCGCACTGCCGGTTGGTGACGCCGAGAAGCAGGCGGCCATCGCGCGCGTGCTTGCCGCGACCGGTGCCTTGCTGGACAACTTCCCTGCATCCACGAGGCGCGAAGTGGCAGACCTCTTTTCCCTGCTCGCACTCAAACCGGCACGGGCTCTGCTTGGTTACAGCGGTGAATGGCGTGACGATGAGGTGGCTGCCGTTGCCAGTTTCATGGAAGGTCTCCGTGACAGCTCCATCGCACTAAAGCAGCAGGCTTACTTCGCGCTGCATGACATGATGCTCGGCAGCTATTACGCGGAGCCCATGACATGGGGACCGACGGGCTATCCGGGACCGCCAAAGTTGGCGTGATTGCGCGCCACTCAACAAACGACAGGTTATTCCGCAACATGATCCCCGATCCGATTCGTGAAGGTATCGCCAAAGGTTGGTTGCATATCGACGCCTCCCAGTTAGGCAAGGACGCAGTACTTGAGGCGGATGTGTGCATCATCGGCACCGGTGCCGGCGGTGGCATCGCAGCAGACGTACTCTCCGACACCGGCCTGAAGGTCGTCATGATCGAGGAGGGGATGCTGAGGTCCTCCAGCGACTTCAGGATGCTTGAATCCGAGGCTTATCCAACGCTGTATCAGGAATCGGCATCACGCAAGACAGCCGATAAGGCGATCAATATCCTGCAGGGACGTACGGTCGGTGGCTCGACTACGGTGAACTGGACCACCAGCTTTCGCACCCCGGAGCCGACGCTCAAGTTCTGGCGAGAGCGCTTCGGTCTCAGCGAATTGACGGAAGAGCACATGTCGGGCTGGTTCCAGCGCGCCGAGAAACTCACCAACATAACGGACTGGGCGGTACCGCCCAACGAGAACAACGCGGTGCTTGAACGCGGCGGACAGAAACTTGGAATAAAGGTCGAGCGCATTCGTCGTAACGTCAAGGGGTGTTACAACTTGGGATACTGTGGCATGGGGTGCCCGACCAATGCCAAGCAGTCCATGCTGATCACCGCGATTCCCGCAGCGCTGTCGCGCGGGGCAGTTCTGGTGAGTCGTGCACGGGCTGAACGACTGATATTCAAGGGCGGACGCGTCGAAGCGCTCGAATGCGTCAACATGCTGGGCACTGGCTATGACATCGGCAACATTAAGGTGCGAGTAACTGCGAAACACTTTGTTGTTGCTGGTGGTGCCATCAATTCGCCGGCACTGCTGATGCGCTCCGGTACGCCCGATCCGCATGATCTATTGGGGCGTCGCACCTTTCTGCATCCGTCGCTGCTTTCAGGGGCCGACATGGGGGCGAAGGTTGCCGCATGGGAGGGGGCGCCGCAGACAACCTATAGCGACCACTTCCTGCACACACAAGCGATTGACGGTCCCATGGGATTCAAGCTTGAGGTCCCACCGGTGCACCCTGTGCTTTACGCCATCAGTGTCAACGGTATGAGCGAACATCATCGCAATCGCATCACCAGCATGCCCAACACGCAGGTGACTATCGCACTTTGCCGCGACGGATTCCATGACGACAGCCAAGGCGGGCGAGTGCGATTGCTTGCTGACGGATTTCCGCAGCTTGACTACAAACTCAACGCATACTTCTTTGATGCTGCGAAACGGGCGATGCTGGCGATGGCAGAGATCCAGTTTGCAGCAGGTGCGCGGGAGGTGTTCCCGGTGGACGAACGCATCAACGGGTTCCGCAGTTGGTCAGATGCCAAGGCTGCGCTGGATGCGCTGGATCTGAAACCACTCGCAACACGTGTGGCGAGCGCACACGTGATGGGGGGGTGCACTATGGCCAGAAACGCCAAAGACGGTGTCGTGAATGTTGACGGTAGACATCATCAGGTAGAAAACCTGAGCGTCATGGACGGCTCGGTTTTCCCTACATCAATTGGTGCCAATCCACAGCTCTCCATTTACGGTCTGGCATGGCGCAACGCTGCCCGGCTGGCCGGTGATATGCGGCGTACATAAGGTCGATGCAGGGCTCTGCTATGTCAACACTCGTGGCGACGAAAAGTCGTGTCTTTCCGATCCCGATGTGGTTGCTCGGATTGCTGCTTCTCTGCGTTGAGCTTTCTACCTATGCCTGGATTGTGACGACCAGACTTGAGCAAGGCGCCGGGATTGTCCTGGTGGCCTCGATTGTCGCACTCGCGCTGACCGTTCGCTTTCTGATTGCTCTGGCGAGCTATGCGCTGTCTCGCTGGAAAGGCATTGCCATCAAACCGTCGCAACGGCTTGGCGCATTGCTCTGGTGCAAGTTCTTTTTCGTTGAGTATTGGCACCTGTGCGTCCAGAATTTGCTTCTGATCCCCTTTCGCGCGGTGTTTCGGACGCGTACCGAGCGCGGAACAGGGGCGGCTGATGGTCTGGTTGTGCTGCTTCAACACGGGTATGTCAACAATGGTGCGGTCTGGTTTTTTACAGCGCGTGCACTTGAGAAAAGTGGTTACCGCGTGTTTACTGTTGATCAACCCCCGTTTGCATCAATCGACACAATGGGTGATCGCCTTGCCGGACGTGTGGATGAGGTGCTTGCTCGAACTGGCATGACGCAACTTACGCTGGTGGCGCACAGTATGGGCGGTCTTGTTTGTCGAGCCTATTTGCGCCGGCATGGTGGAAACAAGATAGATCGCCTGATTACGGTCGGAACCCCGCACCACGGCACTTTTCACGCCTATCTCGCGAGTGGTCCAAATGGCAGGCAAATGCGCCCTGGAAATGAGTGGCTTAACACTTTGAACGACGTCGGTGTCGGTATCCCGTTTACCAGCATTTACAGCGTCCATGACACGATCATCTCGCCGCAGGACTCGTCTGTGATGCCTGATGCAACTAATATCGAGCTGTCTGCGATCGGTCACGTAAGTATGCCCAGTGGCAGAGTGTTGCGCCGGCATCTGATAGAGGCATTGCTTCGCCGATAGCGCGGCAGAAGGCAATTTTGTAGGCGTAGTCCTACGCTGCGATGGCAATTTGTCTGGCTGCCGGGCCGCCTTGATCGTTGCTACGATATTGGATGACTTCGCGGGATGGGCTGCTATTTACCTAGCTCGCTTTTTTGGTTGCGTCTGACTTCTAAACTGAGAATCGGTGAAAGCCCCGTGGCCCTGCGTATTTACATTGTTGAGGACAACGCAGTTATTCGCGACAATCTGGCTGCGACCTTGATTGAGCTCACCGGCGCCGTAGTCTGCGGCAGCACCGACGGGGAAATATCAGCAAATAAATGGTTGGGTGAACATCCGAACGACTGGGATCTGCTGATCGTCGACATATTTTTGAAGCAAGGTAACGGTTTGGGGGTCATCACATCGAACCGCAATCGCACAACTGATCAAAAACTGATAGTGCTGACCAATTACGCCTCACCCGAGATCCGCGCGCAGTGCCTGAAGCTTGGCGCGGATCAGGTTTTCGACAAGTCGCACGATATCGAAAACCTGGTGGCGTTCTGCCTCGCGCAAAGTGCATCAGCGCACTAGGCCCTGGACATAGTCACGAACGCGATGCATGCTGCTACGCGACACCTCAGTCAATCAGCTTGCTCTTTAGGGCGTAGTACGTGAGATCGCTGTTGGAAGACAGGCACATTTTTTCCATGATTCGTGTGCGGTACGTGCTCACTGTCTTGACGCTGAGCGACAAGGTCACGGCGATTTCGCCTACGGTCTCCCCTTTAGCCAGACGCAGGAAAACCTGAAACTCACGCTCAGAGAGCTGTTCATGCGGCGGTCCCTCATCGGGTCGATTGAGCTGTTGAGCGAGAAGTTCGGCAACCGCCGGTGTGATGTAGCGTCGGCCCTGGCTAACCGTTCGAATGGCAGTAACGATTTCCGTCGGTTCACATTGTTTGCTGAGATAACCGCTCGCGCCCTGGCGAATCAAATTGACAGCATAGTGTTCTTCCGGATAGCCGCTGAGGATCAGAATGGCAAGGTCGGGTGCTTTTGCGCGAATCATGGCCATGGCGTCGATTCCTGTCTGTCCCGGCATGGAAACATCCAGAAGAAGCACATCCATGTCGGTGGTGCGTACAAGTTCGACTGCATCGCGCCCAGTCGCAGCTTCGCCAACAACCTGCAAATCCGATTGATCATCGAAAAACTGGCGCAAGCCCGAGCGCACGATACTATGGTCGTCAACAATACCGATTCTGACTTTGATCATCTGATGAAGTTTTTTTACTACTTGTCGGCGCAGTGTAGCCTCATCAACCCCGATGTTGATATCGTAAATCGCCGAAGCCGCCGATGTCATTGTTTGGGCTCTGGAGCAATTTTGTGAACCTTCCCAACTTACGCAAAGCGGCGATGGTTATGCCGCTTGCTGTTCTGGCCGTCGCCTCCATGATCGCGTTGAACGAAATTGGTTACAGGCGCTCAATAGAGGCTGCGGGCAACATGGCGCGTGAACAGGAAAAACGCGGCGCACTTCATCTGCTGCTGCAGGAGGTGCTGGACGCCGAAACCGGGCAGCGTGGCTATCTGCTGACTGGTGACGAAAAGTATCTGGTTCCATACTCTGACGCGACAACAAAGATCGGCACATCGCTCGACACGCTGCGTTCGATGTACGTGACGGATGCCAGGCAAATCGCAAAATTTTCTGAACTTTCTCGTGCGGTGTCCCGCAAGCTGGCTGAGCTCGAGGTGACGGTGAAGATACGTCACGTTGGCGGCGAAAGTGAAAACTGGATGCAGGTTGTGCGCACTGATCTGGGTAGGGACTACATGCATGCCATTCGTGACTCCGCGCTTGAGCTGGTTTCGGCAGCCACAGAAAACATGAAACTGACGCAGCTGCAGATTGATCGAAGTCTGACGGTGTCACGGATTGGCGTGACGCTGGCGGCATTGCTGGGGCTGCTTGCGTTTCATCTCTATTTGCGCCAGACCGAGAAACTCAATGCATCTGCAGAAGTACAGCGGCGGTCGCTTGCAATTGAACGCGACGGCCTGGAGCGCCTGGTTCGCGAAAGAACAGCCCGCCTTACGGTTCTTGCCAATCACTTGCAAACAGTTCAAGAAAACGAGCGCGAGCATCTGGCGCGCGAGCTCCACGACGAGCTGGGCGCCTTGCTTACTGCAGCAAAACTTGATGTTGCGAGGATTCGGTCGAAGCTTCCCGCAGACAATGCGATGCTGGCTGAGCGACTGACACATTTGACCGAAACACTCAACTCGGTTATTGCACTCAAGCGGCGCATCGTCGAAGACTTGCGTCCGTCGTCATTGTCGAATTTGGGCCTGGTTTCCGCACTGGAGATTCTTGCGCGGGAGTTTGGCCAGCACAATGGGTTAGTCGTAAACACAGATCTTGATCGCGTTGAGCTCAACGCGGATGCCGATTTGACGGTCTATCGCGTTGTGCAGGAGTCGCTCACCAACATTTCGAAGTACGCGCATGCAACAGAGATTACGGTGACGCTCCATGCGTATGAGCATCACATTGAGCTTGAAGTGATTGACAACGGCCAAGGCTTTGACGTCGCTGACCGGATCAACGCGAGCCACGGTTTTGCCGGTATGCGTCATCGTGTCGAGGCTTTGCGCGGAACGCTGACGGTGTCGTCAGAGGTCGGCCGAGGCAGCACGATTCGCGTGGTGCTGCCGAAAGTGGCGTTGCCCCCACAGGACTAGCTGGAGCAGCGCTGCTTGCTGACTCCGCGCGCGGGATTGTAAGTGCCGTCCTACGTCAGCTTACGCATATCGCTGATGGGCCGCGGTACATAAGCGCATGAAAATTCTCATATGGCATCGCAATACATGGGGCGCCACAAATTTGAGGAAGAGAATCATGTTGCACTATGCGGTTGTATTTCTGGTGGTTGCGCTGATCGCTGCGGTATTCGGTTTTGGCGGAATTGCTGCTGGCGCAGTCGAAATTGCCAAGATTCTATTTTTCATTTTCGCGTTCATGGCAATCGTTACGTTTGTGGTTAGTTTGATCCGCAAGGGCTAGCCGAACTCACCTTTTCCGTGGTCCTTGGCTGTGCACGCTCAGTTCACTGCAGCACTCCGGTCAGGCATTACTTCTACTTTGTCCCGCGTCACTTTCAGGAGATATCCAATGAAGAAACCAGTCCATGTCATCGCTACCGCAGCTTTTGCTGCATTCACCATTGTCGCGTCCGGTTGCGCCGTCATGCGTAATCAGGAAACGGTGGGGGCCTATGTTGACGACACCACCATCACGACGCAAATCAAGGCGCGCATGGCCAAAGACACGCGTGTAGATGCGGTAGCAATCAGCGTCGAAACACTTAAGGGCGTGGTTCAACTGTCCGGATTTGCAAAATCAGCACAGGAGAAAAATGTAGCCGAGGCAATCGCTCGTGAAATCAACGGTGTCAAGGGAGTGCAAAACTCCATTGCGATCCGTACGGGCAGCTAATCGCCAACTAAAAAACGATACGAGTTGTGGAAAGCCGCCTTCGGGCGGTTTTCTCGTTACTGGACGCCGGAAGCGGCACATTACGCGAATCGCAGCACGATCCCGGGTCATGCATGGCCAGAGCACACAGTCGAGCGTTGTGGTCTATTGCGATGGATCAAGACTTCGCCGAACACTTGAAAGCAGCCCGCAGTGCGCGCTATGCTGATCGTATTGTGTGTTGCAGCCTACCGGTGAGATCCGTCCACGCCTGACTTGGCGGCCGGTTGCGACCAACCTGCGGGTGCGCAACGTTGCTGCGTTGCCTGCTATTTTTCTGGTCAGGGGGGTCGACGTGAAGAACGCATTCCAGATACAGTTTCTTGGGGCCACTGGCACGGTCACTGGCTCGCGTTACCTGTTGCAGGCGGGCGATCATCGCGTGTTGGTCGATTGCGGGCTGTTTCAGGGCTACAAACAGTTGCGACTCAAGAATTGGGCGGAACCGCCGTTTACGCCGCGAACGCTTGATGCTGTCCTGCTGACTCACGCGCACATTGATCACACAGGTTATCTTCCGGTGTTAGCGAAGCGGGGGTTCCACAGGCGCGTCTATTGCACGCGAGCGACCCGCGCCCTGAGCGAAGTCATGCTGGCCGACGCCGCGCATCTGCAGGTTGAGGAGGCAAACTTTGCCAACAAGCATCGATTCTCCCGGCATCAACCCGCATTGCCGCTGTACACCGTGGAAGACGCGCATGAGGCGGTCCACTTGATGCGTCCGGTTGAATTCGAGCATCGAATCGAGATCGCCAAGGGGCTCAGCGCGCGCTGGCGCCCGAATGGGCACATGCTCGGGTCTGCGATGATTGACGTCACTCATGAGGGGACGACCATCGTTTTTTCCGGTGATGTCGGCCGACCGAACGACCCGCTCATGCATCCGCCGGTCCCCATCGAGTCTGCGGACTATCTGGTGCTCGAATCCACCTATGGCGATCGTTTGCATCCGTCAGGGGAGCCGATGGCAGAGCTGCGCGCGGTTATCGACCGTACGGTCAAGCGCGGTGGCATCGTCCTCATCCCGGCATTTGCCGTCGGCCGGGTACAGGGCATCCTGTACTACCTCTATCAGCTCAAGAAACGTGGCGAACTGGCCAACGTGCCGCTGTTTATCAACAGTCCGATGGCGATTGACGCTACCGAGATTTATCGCGAATTCGCCGGTGAACATCGTTTGACCGAAGCCGACTATTCCGCAATGTGCCGGTTGGCGAAATTCGTGCGCACGCCGGAGGAGTCGAAGCAGCTTTGCCAGCAAAAGACTCCGATGATCATTCTGTCGGCGAGCGGAATGGCAACAGGAGGACGTGTGTTGCATCACCTCAAGGAAATCGCTCCGGACGAGCGCAACACGATTCTTTTTGCCGGTTTTCAATCGGGAGGTACGCGGGGCGCAGCCATGGTGAACGGCATTGATGCCGTCAAGATTCATGGCGAGTATGTGCCGGTTCGCGCCGAGGTGGTCAATCTGGATACGATGTCGGCACATGCCGACTACTCGGAACTGCTTGAGTGGCTGTCGCATCTCAAGCGGGCACCGCGGCATGTTTTCATCACACATGGCGAACCTGCCGCGGCTGACTCGCTGCGGCTCAAGATCGCAGAGCGATTTGGCTGGTCCTGTTCCGTGCCGGAGTATCGCGACGCCGTCTCGCTGACGTAACCGCACTCCGTCAATAGTTCTGCCGACTCAAAAAACAAAAAGCCGACCCAGGGTCGGCTTTCC
>CAYMSY010000102.1:0-9276 GCA_964393195.1 uncultured Alcaligenaceae bacterium
CGGTATCGAGCCCGGCCTCCATCTGCATGATCGCGACACCGGTCTTGCCGTCACCGGCGAGGATCGCGCGGTGGATCGGCGCCGCACCGCGCCAGCGCGGCAGCAGCGAGGCGTGGATGTTGAGGCAGCCAAGGTGCGGCACATCAAGAACCGCCTGCGGCAGGATCAGGCCGTAGGCAGCGACCACCATGACATCCGGCTGCAAGGCCATGAGATCGGCCAGCGCCTCCGGCGTGCGCAAGGTCGGCGGCTGCAGGACCGGGATGTTGTGCGCCAGCGCGGCCTGCTTGACGGCCGACGCCGTGAGCTTCATGCCGCGACCGGCAGGGCGGTCCGGCTGGGTGTAAGCGGCAACGACCTGAAAACCGGCGTCAGGACCGGCGTGCACAATGGCGCGCAGCGCGGTGGCGGCAAATTCGGGAGTTCCGGCGAAAACGATTCTCATGACGACCAGTATAGGTCGCGAAAGGCCCGCCGAAACTGATCTGGATTAACGCCACGCAGAGGCGGCATTAGCGGCGGTCTCAGGCCCGCTGCGCCTCGCGGTGGCGCTTCTTCATCTTGGTCTTGACGCGCAGCTGCTTCAGTTGCGACAGGTGATCGACGAAGACAATGCCCTTCAGATGATCCATTTCATGCTGGATGCAGACGGCGAGCAGATCGGTTGCTTCCAGCTCGAAGGGCTTGCCGAACGCGTCCTGCGCCCGCACCACCACATGGGCGGCGCGGGTCACGGTGTCGTAGTAGGTCGGCACCGACAGGCAGCCTTCCTCGCCCACGATTTCACCATCCGCCATGATGATTTCGGGGTTGATGAAGACCTTGAGGTCGCTTTTGTCGGAGGAAACGTCGATCACGATCACGCGCTTGTGCACGTCGACCTGGGTCGCGGCCAGGCCAATCCCCGGCGCGTCGTACATCGTTTCCGCCATGTCATCGACCAGCTTCTTGATCGCCGGGGTGAACTCGGTCACCGGGGCAGCGATGCGTTTTAGACGCGGATCGGGGTATTCGAGGATAGGTAAAAGCGCCATTTACTTGCCAAATCAGATGGCTGGTTGCACAATCTTCATGTAATTTCTCAAGGTTAGGGCCTTTTTCGAGGTTGCAAGCTCGCTTTTGCTGACCTTAGCGGACTGCGAAGCGCAAATATGACAACGTCGTCAACCCTTCACCAGGATACGGAATGTTAACGAACCATTCAATTCTCCCGCCCCTGTTCCGGCGCCCGGCCCGCATCGCGGCCACGCTGGCAATCGGCCTCACGGCGCTTGTTGCCACGGCACAGGCGCCCACCGCGCCCGTGCAGTTGCAGGACAACGCCCCAGACCGGCATACGGTCGTCAAGGGTGACACCCTGTGGGGGATTTCCGGCAAATTCCTGAAAACGCCGTGGCGCTGGCCCGAAGTCTGGCGTCTCAACAAGGAGCAGATCAAGAATCCGCACTGGATTTATCCGGGGCAGACCATTTATCTCGACCGCAACGCGCCGGGCGGACCGCGCCTGTCGCTGACGCCACCGGGCGAAACGGAGCGTGGCGGCCTGGTTCGCCTGTCACCGCAAATTCGCGCCGAAGCACGCGCCGAACAGGCGATTCCGACCATCCGCCCGGAAGACATCGAACCGTTCATGCTGCGCAACATGGTGATCGGCGCAGAAACGTTTGACGATGCGCCGCAGATCGTAAAGTCGGTCGGTGAACGCGTCGCGTTCTCGACCGCAGACGCGGTCTACGCCGTCGGCGTCAAGCCGGAAATGGGCAAAGTGTTCCAGATGTTCCGCAAGGGACGCGAGCTGCGTGACCCGTCGATTGAGCCGCGTCCCTGGTACAAGTGGCGGCACAATCAGGAAGACCCGCAGATCATCGGTTACGAAGCGACTTATCTTGGTGACGCCCGTCTGCTGCGCGAAGGTGAAGTGTCGCGCCTCGAAATCGTCAGCGCCAAACAGGAAGTTCAGGTGGGTGACTATCTGATTCCGGCGCCACCGGTCGAGACGGTTGCCTATGTGCCGCACGCTCCGGAGCAAAAGGTCGAAGGTGTCGTAATGACGCTGCCGGCAGGCGTTTCCGAAGCAGGCAAGACTAACGTGGTGACGCTTAACCTCGGCAAACGTCACGGCATCGAAGTCGGCCACGTGCTCGCCGCCTACAAGGTCAAGGAAACCTTCGCCAATCCGCGCTACAAGGAAAACCCGCTCAACTGGGTACCGGGCTGGCCGAAGCAGGCAGGTGCCGAGCCGCGCACGCTGGACATTCCGGAAGAGCGCATCGGCCTCGTATTCGTGTTCCGCGTGTTCGACGGCATCTCGTATGGCCTCGTCATGAACACCGGCACCGAGAACGTGCGCATCGGCTATCCATTGCGCAACCCATAACCCCATTGCGCAACACCATGAGGGCACCCATGCGGTGCCCTTGTTGTTTGCGGGACAGCCATGACCACTCACGCTGATGACGGCCTCTATCTTCGTCTTGCACTGACCCACGGCGTCGGCTCGCGCGCGGCGCACAAGCTGCTGACCACGCTGGGTGACGTCGCGGCCGTTTTCAGCGCCAGCACCGGCACATTGACCGGCATCGTCGGCGACAAGATTGCGCGTACCCTCGCTGCGACACCCGATGAGGCAACGCAGAAGACGATAGACGAATCGGTCGCCTGGCTGGAGCATTCGCCCGAGCACCATCTGCTCACCTGGGCGCATCCGTCGTATCCGAAAGCGCTGCTCGAAAGCGGCGATGCACCGGTCGTGCTCTATGCCAAGGGCCGCATTGAACTGCTGGCCAATCCCGCCATTGCGATGGTCGGTTCGCGCAACTGCTCGCAGGGTGGCGCCGACACGGCGGAGGCCTTTGCACAGGCATTTGCCGAGCGCGGTGTCACGGTGGTTTCCGGCATGGCGCTGGGCATTGATGCGGCCTCGCACGTAGGCGCGTTGCGTGCGGCCGGGCCGGGTGCCGGCTCGACAATCGCCGTCGTGGGCACCGGCATCGACCGTGTCTACCCGGCGCGCAACAAGGTGCTGGCGCACAGCATCGCGGAGCAGGGTCTGCTGATTTCCGAATATCCGCTCGGCACACCGCCGCTGGCTGAAAACTTCCCGCGCCGCAACCGCATCATCAGCGGTCTGTCGCTGGGTGTGCTCGTTGTGGAAGCGTCAATGGCGTCCGGCTCGCTCATCACCGCACGACTCGCAGGCGAGCAGGGGCGCGAAGTGTTTGCCATTCCCGGCTCGATTCATTCGACGTTTCACAAAGGCTGCCATCACCTCATCAAGCAGGGTGCAAAGCTGGTCGAGACCGCCAATGACGTGCTCGAAGAACTGCGCCTGGACGTCGGTGCCGCTGTGCCGGTGGCCGCAGTGGAAGACAACAGCGAAGGCGCATCGGTCCTGCTGCAGCATATTGAACACCAGCCGATCGACGTCGACACGCTGGTCGCGCGCAGCGGCCTCGCGATTGATCAGGTGGTGACCGAACTCACCATGCTGGAAATTTCCGGCAACGTCGAACAGCTCGCCGGCGGACGCTGGCAGCGGCGCGGTTAGATCGCGTCACAGCGCTGCGATACGGCAAATTTGCGCGGCGCCTACGGCAAGCGGCGTATTCGCAGGACGCGCATTAGTTTCTAACGTCTCCATCGTGCATGTCGCACGCTTTGGAGATCGTCATGAAACACCCGCTCACCCGCATCGCCAGCGCGTCACTTGCGCTGGCGATGCTCTCTGTCGCACCGCAGGCGATCGCCGCCTGCGCCTCCGGCCCCGGCAACGCCTGCCCGATCAAGGTCGGTCCTGCCGTGGTATTCGACCAATGCTTCATGTCCAACCCGCTGGACCCTAAACCAACGACGGTCGGCCGGGACGCCTGCCGCGCGTTGTCCGATGCCGAAAAACTCGGTGACGCACTGGGCAGCAATGCCACGCGTTTTGCGCAGGACGCCGCGCGGCAGATGGACGCCCAGGTCAAGGCTGCCAACATCGCGGTTGGTGCCGAAGTGCAGGATGCTGTCCGCGACACCCAGCGATTTTTCCTTGATGCGCAGAAGCAGGGTATTGCTCTGGCCAATGACCGCCAATGCGGCGTCAACAGCACGCTCAAGAACGTGCAGTCGGCGCTCAACGACGACTGGGGCAAGCTGCAAACGCTGCTGGCAACCGCGCCAAAGCTGGCGCAACTGCTGGAGCTATCCGGACAAGTGTCGACGAAAGCGGGCCAGCTCTCGCAATCGCTGGCCACGCTCAGCGCGGACGTTGCCAAGGGCGGCAATCAGGCACAGGCCGAATTCAACAAACTCAAGGCCGCCGCCGACACCTTTGACCGCAGCGTCAAGGACGTGCTGGCCACCAATCCCGGCAACACGATTACGCAGACGGTCGCCGACATCACGCGGCTTGGCGCAACGCTGGGCACCGCCGGCGCCTGCGCAACCACTGTCGCGGCAGGCATCGCCTCCGTCGGCAGCGGCAGCGTCGCGGCCGGCGGTGGTGCTACCACCTGCGCACCGTCCGAAGGCATTGGCTGCGTCGTCGCGGTCGCCGGTGGCGCCATCGGCGGCATTGGTACTGCCCTGAGCTCCGGCCTCGCCGGGCCGGCCTGTACCGCAATGGCGGGCGCAGCGAGCACGCTCGTCGCCGATGTTGCTGCACTGGAACGGCTGATCAATGGCGCCGCAAACTCCGTCAACGGCGTCGTCAAGGCGGGTGCCCAGTTGCAGGATGCCGCGCAGTCGCTCGCCAAACTGGCGGAAACGCTGCCACGCGAAAGCGAGGCCAATCTGCGCCGCATTGCCAATGACATCAACGGCATCGGCGCCGTGTTCGAAACCGCGAGCGGCATCATCAGCCGCGACCTCGTGCCCACCTACACGCGGGTAACACAACAGGTGCTCACCGACACCATGGGTCGCGTGCAGCTCGCCTACACCTGTTTCGACAAGGCGGTGGACGTCGCCGCCGATCTCGGCATGGACTTCGCTGATCTGATCAAGGAGCACAACCTCGCCGCACAGGCCGTGCTCGATGCCAGCAAGGTCGCGCGCGACCTGCAGACGCGGCTTGCGCGTGCGGGTGATGCTGCGGAAGACGCCGCCAAGCGCGAATGGGACAAGCTCAAGGACGAAGACCGTCGTCTGCATCGCGCGATCTGGGGCGTCAACAAGGGCACCACCGACCTCGCGCGTACCGGCAGTCATCTCGCGAGCCTCGCAGGCAATCCGGCGCGTGTGGCTGAAATCGCCGATGATCTTGGCAAGATGCTCGGCAAGCAGGCCCGTCTGGTTGCGATTGCCGTCGACGCTGCCAGCGACACGCTGCTGGCACCGGACAAACTCAAGCCCTTCACCGACAAGCACGCGCAGGCCAAGGCGCAGACGCGCCAGGTCGCCATCGAAATCGCCAAGGCCAAGGCGCGCGCCAACGCGCTCGCCAAGGCAAAGCAGACCAACCTGCGGCTCGCCGCCGGTAACGTGCGAACGGTGCAAAGCGCCACGCTGAACAAAGTCACGGTTCCTGACCTCAAGGTCGCCACACGCTTCACCGGCAAAACTGGCGGCTAGATCGTTACCCACACAACCGAGCCGTCCGGGCACACTGAAAAGCCGCCGCAAGGCGGTTTTTCTTTTGGCAGTGAACGAACAAAAAAACCACGCAAAAGCGGCGCAAACAAGCCACCGGACCCGCCCGGCGAATCAGCCCGGCATACGGCACCGGACGCGCCTGTCTACGGCAATCTGCGTATGTTCATTGCGCCTTGCGACTTCTAAAGTTCTCCCCATGCCAGACGTTTCACTTTTTCATCGTGCTGGCACGACGCAACACTGATCCACACCCCAACACACTCAGGAGATACACATGAATCGTTACCTGCTTACTGCCATCGCTGCGCTCATGCTGGCTGGTGGCGCCAACGCCCGCGAAGTTGCCTACTGTGATTCCGGATTTGACATTCAGGCCGTGTCCGGCGACAAAGCCGTTTGCCAAAAGAAGGAAAAATTCTGGGACGATGTCGGCAACCGTGCCTGTCCGCCTGCGTCCAACTACAACGCAAGCAAGTCCGAAGCGAATGACGGCGGCGACCTCTGCTACGGCGGCCCACAGGAAATGGTGGCCGTGCCGGCCATCCTCTGCCTGCCCGGACAGCGCACCCACATCGTTCGTGGCGGGCGCGACAAATGCCAGGTTGAGAAAGAGCGCACCGTCTACGGCAACATCAAGACGCGCAACGAGTAATGGCCCTCGTGTGAGCGCGCGCAGGCCCGCTCACACACCCACCCGCAAAAGGAAATCCGAATGCAAACCAGAACCCGCTTCCGCCACGCCGTCGCCCTGCTCGGCGCACTGAGCGCGATCACCGTCTTCGCCGCCGATACGGAAATCAGTCCCGCAAAAAACGCCGCATCCACCGACTACGTTGCCGGCAAGCAGGCAGTCGAAGACAAGCAATGGACACAAGCCGTCGAGCACTTCAAACGCGCGACACTGCAGGACCCGAAGAACGCCGACGCATGGAACATGCTCGGTTACTCCAGCCGCTGGGCCGGCAACTACCCGCAGGCGTTCGACGCCTACGCCCGCGCGCTCGCGCTCGACCCGCATCATCGCGGCGCCCACAGCTACCTTGGCGTTGCCTACGTGCGCACCGACGATCTGGCCAAGGCCCGCGCCGAGCTCGCCACGCTCGAAACCCTCTGCGGCAAGGACTGCGACGAGTACAAGCTCCTGCAAAAGGCCATTGCCGAATACAAACCGAAATAGTCACCTCCGCCGCAGCGACCGACTGTTGCGCGGCGCAAAATCCCGCACCGTTACGTCCTATCCTTGCAGGTAGGACCGCGTGCGAATCCGCTTTCCGGTCTTGCTGATCGCACTGCAGCGGCGCTAGTCTTCGCTGCTGCCAGACACCCGGAGACCATCATGTCGCGACCACTTGTCATCATTCACGGCTGGAGTGATTCCTCCGACTCATTCAAGAAGCTCGCGCGCGACCTCAAGGCGAGCAACATCGCCACCGACATCACCACGATTGACCTCGGCGAATACGAATCGCTCAACGACACCGTCAATCTCGACGACGTCGCCTTCGCGCTCGACCGTATCTGGAAACAGAAAAACCTGCCGGCCGCCGCGCGTTCAGTGGACGTCATCACGCACAGCACCGGCGCGCTCGTCGTGCGCAACTGGCTCACGAGTTTTTTCGCCGACCGCATGGGACCGGTGTTTCATTTCGTCATGCTGGCGCCGGCCAATTTCGGCTCGCCGCTCGCGCACAAGGGCCGCTCCTTCATCGGCCGCGTGCTGAAAGGCTGGAAGGCTGATCACCCCGGCGAAGTCGGCGAAATGATCCTCGACAGCCTCGAACTCGCGAGCCGCTTTAGCTGGGACCTCGCACTCAAGGATTGCCTGGCCGGCGCCGGCAGCAACCCATACTCCAGCGCCGGCATTCTCGCGACCGTGCTGGTCGGCAACGAAGGCTACGACGGCATCCGCTCCATCGCGAATGAGCCAGGCACCGACGGCACCGTCCGCGTCGCCACGGCGAACCTCAACTGCATTCATCTCACCGCCGATTTCGCCAACCCCATCGTCGGTCAGCCGATTCCGATGCGGCAACTGAGCGGCGTCGCGTTCCGCGTGTTGCGTGACGAAAACCACGGCTCCATCGTCGAAGGCACCTCGTCGGAGAACGCCGAAACCTTCGCCCTCATCTGTCAGGCGCTCACGCTCGACTCGGCCGCCTACGACGCTTTCGCGCAGCGTCTCGCTGCCGCCAACAAAGCCGACTGGCTCGACGTCACCGCGCCGAAAGCCGCGCAGCACGCCTACAACAACGTCGTCATGCGCGTGCGCGACGATCGCGGGCAGGACATCGACAACTACCTCATCGAATTTTTCGTCGCGCGCGAGACCGATGCCCATCCCGCCGCGCTGACGCGCATCTTCAACGAGGACGTCATCGAGAGCGTGCATTGCTACGACCGCAACAAGGCGTATCGCTCGTTTCATCTCGACATCAGCGAACTCATGGCGCAGATGGACGCCGCGCAGAACGTTGACCTGCGCTTCTCGCTTTCGGCAACGCCCGCCTTTCGCGACGACCGCTCCGCCGGCTACAAAAGCTGGAAGATCACCGACCTGCACGACGTCAAGATCCCCGTTCGGCCCGGCACGCCCATGTTCCAGCCGTTCCAGACCATCCTCGTCGACATCACCATTCCGCGCAAGGTCGGCGACGACGTGTTCCGCCTGAAACGCGTCGCCTAGGGCGCGCCGGCCATCGCGCCGGGGCCACGGCCGCGCGGTACGCAACCGTTATTTTTGTCTATCAGCTTTTTCTGGAAAAGCGCATTCAAGAAGGGCTCAGCGCGATAAAAATACACTTATCGACTTTAGGCTAAATGCGCACCCAAGCCTTATGAAAACGTGCTTGCAGCGAAAAGCCAATGCCGATTTTCGCACTCAATCCAGCTTGATCGCGCCCTCAAACCCGAGCGTCATCGGCTTCTTCCAGTCGGCCGCTTTGCTGATCGTGTCCTGCGGCGCAAGCTTCACGTCGCGCGTCGTGAAATACATGAACCCGTTCACCTGCGTCACCGTCAGCGTGCCCGCGCCATCGGCCGAGCGCCACTCCTTGATCTGCTGGTTCGCCACGTCCGCGAACGACAGCTTCACCATGTTGCGCGCGGCGTCGCCCTTCGCCCCGATTTTGTAAACGCCGGGCTTAGGCATCCCCTCGGTGCCGAACTGAAACAGCAAGGTTTCCAGCCCTTTCACCGCCGTCACCTCGCCGCTGATCACGGCAAACGTTCCCTGGAATTTGTAATTCGCCGCCCCCGCCGTCGCCCGCAGCTCGCCGGTGTTCCAGTACCCGTCCGGGCCCGCGTAGAGCTTGCTTTTCGGATTGCTGAAGCGGTCATCCGTCGCGGTCGGAGCCTTGCCCCACACATCCGCACGCGCGGGCGCCTGTGCGTAAACGTGCGAAGCAGCAAGCACCAGCAAGGCGCCGATCAGGGAAGAAATTTTCATGGGGAAAAGAGGGGTAGTTGAAAAAAAGCGGCGGGCAGAAACAAAAGCCCGCCCTGCCGTCATTCTCGCCGAAGGCGGGAACCCGGAGGCGCCGCCGACTCACAGACCTTGCTGTTACGCAGCCCGTCGGAAGTGCGTCGCGCGCTACCTCATGACTGCGCGGCCCGCGCGTGGTTGAGCGCGAGCAGGCGCGCGAGGATTTCGTTGTCGGTCATCGCAGGCGAATAGTCTGCCCAGCCGTAAGCCGCCGCCAC
>CAYMSY010000103.1:0-9057 GCA_964393195.1 uncultured Alcaligenaceae bacterium
AAAGGTTTATGACCAGATGGCTGAGCCCCGCTGGGTGATTTCGATGGGTTCATGTGCCAACGGTGGAGGCTATTACCACTACAGTTATTCCGTAGTGCGTGGTTGCGACCGCATTGTTCCAGTTGACGTATATGTTCCCGGCTGCCCTCCCACATCTGAGGCGCTGATCTACGGAATTCTGCAGTTGCAGAATAAGATCCGGCGCACCAATACCATTGCCCGGAGCTAACGCATATGTTGAAGAATATCATTGCTGAAGTGCTCGGCGACAAGGCTGTGTCGGTGGTTGCAGCGCTGGACGAGGTGACTGTAGTTGTCGCCGCAAAGGACTGGCTGGCCTCATCATTGATATTGCGCGATCATCAAAAAACGCGTTTCGACACGCTAATTGATCTTTGTGGTGTTGATTACTCTGCATATGCAGATACCCATCGCGAATCTGCGAGATATGCGGTTGTGGTCCATCTGTCGTCTGTGACGCTTAATCAGAGACTTCGTTTTCGCTGCTTCGCAGAGCATGATGAGTTTCCAGTAGTGCATTCACTGGTCGACGTTTGGCCTTCTGCGAACTGGTACGAGCGTGAGGCGTTTGATCTTTTTGGTGTGATATTTGAAGGTCATCCGGATCTGCGCCGCTTGCTGACAGACTACGGATTCGTCGGACATCCGTTCCGCAAAGACTTTCCGACCACCGGGTATGTCGAGATGCGATATGACCCGGAACAGCGTCGCGTCCTGTATCAACCTGTCACGATTGAACCTCGCGAAAACACGCCGCGTGTGATTCGTGAAGACTCCTACGCGAACTGAGGCGGGTCAAGACATGGCTGAAATTCGCAACTACACGATGAACTTTGGGCCGCAGCACCCTGCTGCTCACGGTGTGCTGCGTCTCGTGCTTGAACTCGATGGTGAGACCATTGAGCGGGCAGATCCACACATCGGCCTGCTCCATCGCGCTACGGAGAAGCTGGCGGAGAGCAAGACCTATCTGCAATCCCTGCCATATATGGATCGTCTCGACTACGTGTCCATGATGTCCAATGAGCATGCGTATTGCCTGGCGATCGAAAAACTGCTGCAGCTTCAGGTGCCGGAGCGTGCCCAATATATCCGGGTGATGTTCGACGAGATTACTCGGCTGCAAAATCATCTCCTTTGGCTTGGCTGCCACGCCCTTGACGTCGGCGCGATGACGGTGTTTCTCTACGCGTTCCGCGAGCGTGAGGACTTGTTCGACGCCTACGAGGCGGTTTCTGGTGCACGCATGCATGCCGCGTACTACCGCCCGGGCGGCGTCTATCGAGATCTGCCTGATCGCATGCCGCTGTACCAAGCATCGAAAATTCACAATGCTGCCGCAGTAAAGAAGATGAACGAGAACCGTAGCGGTTCGTTTCTCGACTTTATCGAAGATTTCTGCAATCGTTTTCCGACATACGTTGACGAATATGAGACGCTCCTCACAGACAATCGGATATGGAAGCAGCGCACCGTTGGGATTGGTGTAGTCACGCCGGAGCGGGCGATGGCACTCGGATTCACCGGTGCAATGCTTCGTGGATCAGGGATTGCATGGGACTTGCGAAAGAAACAACCGTACGAGGTCTACGACCGCATGGATTTCGATATCCCTGTCGGCGTGAACGGTGATTGCTATGACCGATATCTGGTTCGCGTCCAGGAAATGCGTGAATCAAACAAGATCATCAAGCAGTGCATCGGATGGTTGCGTGCAAACCCTGGGTCTGTGATTACCGACAATCACAAGGTTGCTCCGCCCAATCGCGAGAGCATGAAAACCAATATGGAAGAGCTTATCCATCACTTCAAGCTCTTCACGGAAGGTATGCATGTTCCGCCGGGAGAGGCCTACGCTGCTGTCGAGCATCCCAAAGGCGAGTTTGGCGTGTACATCGTGTCCGACGGGGCGAACAAACCGTATCGCCTGAAACTTCGTGCACCGGGCTTCGCGCATTTGGCAGCGTTGGACGAGATGTCGCGCGGTCACATGATTGCTGACGTCGTTGCAATCATCGGAACGCAAGATATCGTATTCGGTGAGATTGATAGGTAAGCGGAGATGGGTCTTTCACAGGAAGCGTTCAAGAAGATTGATCGCGAACTCACCAAGTTTCCACCGGACCAGCGGCAGTCTGCGGTCATGGCCGCGCTGACCATCGCTCAGACAGAGCAGGGTTGGCTGTCAAACGAGACTATGCAGGAGGTCGCAAACCATATCGGTATGCCTCCAATAGCGGTCTATGAAGTCGCATCGTTCTATACGATGTACAACTTGAAACCAGTCGGCAAATACAAGCTGACCGTGTGCACTAATCTGCCATGCCAGTTGCAGGGTTCGACTGGATGTGCAGAGCACGCCAAGAAGAAACTTGGTATCGGATTTGGCGAAACGACAGAAGATGGCATGTTCACCCTCAAGGAGGGCGAGTGTTTCGGCGCGTGCGGCGAAGCGCCCGTATACACGGTGAACAACCATGACTTGCGTGTCAAAATAACCCCAGATCGCTTTGATGCGCTCGTAGACGAATTGCGAAAGGCGTAAGGCTGCACATGCATTTCGGTCCCCACATCACGCCTACGATCTTTGCTGATCTCAAAATTGACGACGCCAACGATTGGCGCATCGGCCCCTATCAGACCCGTGGCGGCTACGAGGCATTCAAGAAAATCCTAGGTGAAAAGATACCTCAGGATCAGGTAATCGCAGAGGTCAAGAAATCGGCCCTGCGTGGCCGCGGTGGCGCGGGTTTTCCGACTGGGCTAAAGTGGAGCTTCATGCCACGCCAATTTCCGGGACAGAAGTATCTTGTCTGCAACTCGGACGAAGGAGAACCTGGTACGTTCAAGGACCGAGATATCCTTCGCTATAACCCGCACATGGTGATAGAAGGCATGGCTATTGCCGCCTATGCGATGGGCATAACCGTCGGTTACAACTATATCCACGGTGAAATTTTCTCGGTGTACGAGCAGTTTGAAGAAGCGCTTGAAGAGGCGCGCTCTGCCGGATTTCTCGGTAATAACATCCTCGGTTCCGGCTTCGATTTCCAGCTGCATGCTTTCCATGGCTACGGCGCCTATATCTGTGGCGAGGAAACCGCCTTACTCGAATCGCTTGAAGGCAAAAAAGGTCAGCCTCGATTCAAACCGCCGTTTCCTGCGAGTTTCGGACTCTACGGCAAGCCGACGACCATCAATAACACCGAGACGTTCGCGGCAGTGCCATGGATCATGCGCAAGGGCGGTGAAGCGTTCCTTAATCTGGGGTTGCCGAACAACGGTGGAACCAAGTTGTTCTCGATTTCCGGCGACGTCGTTCGTCCTGGTAACTATGAGATCCCACTCGGCACACCGTTTGCCAGGCTGCTAGAACTGGCTGGTGGCATGCGTGACGGTAAGAAGTGCAAAGCCGTAATTCCGGGAGGCTCGTCTGCACCTGTGATCCCTGGTGACACTATGCTGCAAACGAATATGGACTACGACTCGATCGCGAAAGCGGGATCAATGCTTGGCTCGGGCGCTGTCATCGTCATGGACGATACCCGTTGCATGTGCGGTCAGTGCACACCTTGCCGTGAAGGCACGGGATGGATGTGGCGCATGGTAAACCGCATCGAACACGGAGAGGGGCGGAACGAAGACCTTGACGTGCTCAATTCGGTGGCCGACAACATTCAGGGACGTACGATTTGCGCACTTGGAGACGCAGCAGCGATGCCTGTCCGCGCCTTCATCAAGCACTATCGTGACGAGTTCCAGTATCACATCGACCACAAACACTGCCTTGTACCGGCATACATCTGATCAATCCGTCGACTGACCCAAGTTCCCAATCGCCCTCATGTTGAACATCGAAATCGACGGAAAAGCAGTTCAGGTAGCGCCTGGTAGTACCGTCATGGACGCAGCCAATCAGGTCGGTGCATATGTGCCGCACTTCTGCTATCACAAGAAACTGTCCATTGCCGCAAACTGCCGCATGTGTCTTGTTCAGGTTGAAAAGGCCCCCAAGCCTCTGCCAGCATGCGCAACGCCTGTAACCGAGGGCATGAAGGTTTACACGGCGTCCGAGCAGGCGAAAAAAGCGCAGCAGGGCGTTATGGAGTTCCTGCTGATCAATCATCCCCTCGATTGCCCGATCTGTGATCAGGGTGGCGAGTGCCAATTGCAGGATTTGGCCGTCGGTTACGGCAAATCAGAGTCTCGCTACCAGGAAGAAAAGCGAGTTGTCTTTCACAAAAATCTTGGCCCCCTCATAAGCGCACAGGAGATGAGCCGTTGCATTCAGTGCACCCGCTGTGTTCGCTTTGGCCAGGAAGTGGCGGGCATCATGGCACTCGGCATGGGGGGGCGAGGCGAGCTCTCCGAAATTCTGTCGTTCGTTTGCAAATCAGTCGATTCAGAACTTTCGGGCAACATGATTGATGTGTGCCCGGTCGGTGCTTTGACATCCAAGCCGTTTCGCTATAGCGCACGTACTTGGGAGTTGCAGCGGCGCAAGTCAATCAGTCCGCATGACGGGCTCAACGCAAACCTGCAAATTCAGATTAAAGGCGATCGGGTGATGCGTGTGCTGCCTCGCGAGAACGAGTCAGTAAATGAATGCTGGATTTCTGATCGCGATCGTTTCGGCTACGAAGGTCTGTATGCCGAAGATCGGCTGACCACTCCGATGGTCAAGAGCGATGGCGTGTGGCAGCAAGCGACCTGGCAGGATGCGCTCAATGCCGCTGCAAAAGCGATCGCTTCGGGTGTCAAACAGCACGGTGCCGACGGTACAGCCGTTCTGCTTGGAGCGCATACGACTCTTGAAGAGGCGTTCCTCGCCAAACAACTCTCTACCCAACTTGGAAACACCGTCATTGATCACCGCCTTCGTGTGACAGATGCAGCGCTCGATCGCGATGGTGGCGTTCCCTGGACGGGGATAAAGATCACTGATTTTGCTGAAGTGGATCGATTTCTGGTGATCGGGTCCAGTCTTCGGCAGGAACAGCCGCTCGTTGCCCAGCGTATTCGGCAGCGCGTAAAAAAGGGCGCATCACTGGCAACAGTTTCAAGTATCAACGATGATTTGCTTTGCCCAGTTGCGGCAAAAACTGTCGTTAAACCGTCAGGCATCGTGCCGACCTTGACTGGTGTTGTGGCGGCGCTTGCAAAACGCTTGGACAAAGCATCTCCAGTATCCACCTTTGCGAACGTTGAGCAGGACAACATCGCCGCTTTGTTGGCATCTGGCAAGCGGGTTGCTGTACTTACCGGTCAGCTAGCCCTTTCACAATCCGATGCGTCGCAAGTCGAAGCCCTCGCCAACTTGATCGCCTCACTGTGTGGTGGCACATATGGCCGTCTTGCGCTTGCGGGATCGACTGTCGCTTGTCACGTCGCCGGTGCGGTGCCACGCAACGGGCAGCCGACGGCCCATCAGGCGCTGACAGGCGGTGCCAGGTCCTTTGTGTTGTTCGGTTGCGAACCTGAACGCGACAGCGCGGCAGGAGCGCAGGCACTCACGACACTCAAAGCAGCCGACAGCGTAGTGTGTTTGACTGCATTTGCCGGCGACGCGATGCGCGAATACGCGGATGTTCTGCTCCCGATCGCACCATTTACCGAAACTTCCGGCACCTATATTTCGCAGGACGGAACGGTTCAGTCGTTTACCGGCGTAGTGCGTCCGCTGGGCGAAACACGACCCGGCTGGAAAGTTCTGCGCGTGCTGGGCGATTTGCTTGAGGCGAACGTCGATTCATTTAATTCCAGTGAAGACGTAAAAGCGGCGGCGCTCGTTTCATTCAACGACGCCGGGCTCGGGTCGTCTGTTGCAGCGCTCGACGTATCGGCAGCAGCTACTGCGTCCGAGCTCGAACGCGTGGCCGACGTGCCGATTTATCATGCCGACGCGCTGGTGCGCCGTGGACATGCGCTCGCGACGACTGCATACGGTAAACAACCGCAGCTGCGGATTTCACCCGCAACTGCGGCGCGACTGGGATTGAAGGCTGGTACTACGACGGTCATCAAGCAGGGCGGATATGCGGCGACTGCCGTGCTGGTTGTCGACAGCAGCGTAGCGGACGATGCGGTCCGGGTTCCAGCGGGTACCGAACTGTCCGCAGCGCTCGGTGATGCCGGTGCCGCGATTACCCTGGAGGCGGCATGAGCAACCCGGTTGAATTGCTCCTGGGCACGCAGTTTCCTGCAATCACCTATGCAATCTGGACGCTGCTCAAGATTCTCGTAATCGTTGTCCCAATCACTTTGTGCGTTGCGTTTCTCACGCTTTGGGAGCGCAAAGTAATTGGCTGGATGCAGGTACGCATTGGTCCCAATCGCGTAGGTTTTGGCTGGCTTCAGCCTTTTGCCGATGTCCTGAAGCTTTTGTTCAAGGAAATCGTAGTTCCTACCGGCGCCAACAAGACGTTGTTCTATATCGCACCGCTGCTGTCCATCGGCCCCGCACTGGCCGCTTGGGCCGTTGTGCCGTTTGATCCAACGCTTGTTCTGGCCAACGTCAACGCTGGCTTGTTATATATCCTGGCCCTGACTTCGGTTGGTGTCTATGGTGTGATACTCGCTGGTTGGGCGTCCAATTCCAAGTACGCGTTCCTTGGTTGCATGCGTTCCGCAGCTCAGATCGTTTCGTACGAAATCGCGATGGGTTTCGCTCTGGTCGGTGTCCTGATGGCAGCCAACAGCCTCAACCTGAGCGATATTGTCAATGCGCAGGCGGGAGGCGTGCATCAGTGGTATTTCATTCCGCTGTTTCCACTTTTCATCGTGTACTTCATTTCAGGTGTGGCCGAAACCAACCGTCATCCGTTTGACGTCGCCGAAGGCGAGTCGGAGATTGTCGCGGGCTTCCATGTTGAGTACTCGGGAGTAACTTTCGCGATCTTCTTCCTTGCCGAATACGCGAACATGATCCTGATTGCTACGCTGACTAGCGTGCTATTCCTAGGTGGCTGGCTATCGCCGTTCCCTATAACCAATGAACTGTCAGTACTCGGCTTGAAACCGTTCGCGGACGGATTCTTCTGGATAGCGGCCAAGGTATTTTTTGTACTGTTCTTCTTTTTGTGGATTCGCGCCTCCTTTCCACGCTACCGCTATGACCAGATCATGCGCCTTGGCTGGAAAGTATTTATCCCCGTCACACTCGCCTTCATCGTATTCCTCGCCGTCATTATGCAGACGCCGTGGGGCTCGGCGTTCCACTAGGAAGCAGTGAGTATGGTTGCCTCAATCCGACATTACTTTTCGACCTTTCTGCTTTGGGAGCTTCTCAAGGGGCTCTCGCTGACCGGCCGTTATCTGTTTGCACGCAAAATTACGGTTCAGTTCCCGGAAGAAAAAACCCCGCAGAGTCCCCGCTTTCGTGGATTGCATGCGCTCCGACGTTATGAAAACGGTGAAGAACGGTGCATTGCATGCAAATTGTGTGAAGCAGTGTGTCCGGCCATGGCTATCACTATCGAGTCTACGACGCGTGACGACGGGTCACGTCGCACCACGCGCTACGACGTCGATCTCACCAAGTGCATTTTCTGTGGCTTTTGCGAAGAAAGTTGTCCAGTGGACTCTATCGTGGAAACGCGCATTCTGGAATATCACGGCGAAAAACGCGGCGATCTTTACTACACAAAAGAAATGCTGTTGGCGGTCGGTGATCGCTATGAGCAACAAATTGCGGCGGATCGCGCCGTCGATGCGAGGTTCCGCTAACGCGGCGAGAGCACATGCCTGATCTAGCCACTATCGTCTTTTATGTGTTTGCAGCTGTCTTGTTGCTGGCTGCGACACGGGTCATAAGCGTCAAGAACCCGGTTCATGCTGCGCTGTTTCTGGTGCTTGCCTTTTTTTCAGCCTCCGCTCTGTGGATGCTGCTCAAAGCAGAATTCCTCTCTATCGCACTCGTGCTTGTTTACGTCGGCGCCGTGATGGTCCTGTTTCTATTCGTCGTGATGATGCTTGACGTCAACTTTGAAGAGTTGCGCAAACAGTTCCGCAGCTATTTGCCGGTCGGGCTTCTCGTAGGACTGGCTGTGTTGATTGAAATGGTGCTTGTGCTAAGCCTCTCGTTTAGCAAAAAGGCGAGCTTGACCGGCACTGCCAACGCTGTAGTGATTGACGGCAGCAATACCAAAGCGCTGGGAATTGAACTATTCACAAAGTATGTCTTTGCTGTCGAAATTGCCGGTGTCCTGCTGCTGGTTGCCATCGTCGCGGCGATTGCGCTGACACTGCGTGATCGCCGCGAGAATCGCTACCAGAACCCCGGTGAACAAGTGCTGGTGCGTCGTAATGACCGGTTACGCATATTGAAGATTGCGACTGAAAAACCCACTGCAGCCGAAACTGCGGTCGTTGTTCCGACTGCCGAGGCGAAGAAATAATATGTTGCCCGCTCCTACGCTTGAGTCCTATTTGTGGGTCGCCGCAGCGCTATTCACCATTAGCATCATTGGAATCTTTCTCAACCGCCGCAACGTCATCATTTTGCTGATGGCGATCGAATTGATGCTGCTGGCCGTCAATCTCAATTTCATTGCGTTTTCGAGTTATCTGGGTGATTTGAGTGGACAGGTTTTTGTATTTTTCATCCTGACCGTTGCTGCAGCGGAGTCGGCTATTGGCCTGGCAATTCTTGTCGTGCTATTCCGCAATGTCGGCTCCATTGATGTCAATCAAATCGGCAAACTGAAGGGATAGGAATCATGAAGTTTTCCTATCTCATCGTCCCGTTCGCTCCTCTTGTTGGTGCAATCCTTGCCGGGCTATTCGGTCGACAGATCGGACGAAAGGGTGCGCACTGGGTCACAATACTTGGCGTGCTGGCGTCTTTCGTCGCCTCATGCTTCGTGTTTGCAGATGTGCTCAAAGGCAATACCTTCAATGGTCCCCTGTACACATGGATGATCTCGGGCGGAATTCGCTTTGAGGTTGGATTTCTGATTGATACGCTGACCGTGACCATGATGCTCGTGGTCACTTCTGTGTCCCTGATGGTGCATATCTACACCATCGGCTACATGG
>CAYMSY010000104.1:0-9055 GCA_964393195.1 uncultured Alcaligenaceae bacterium
GGCCAGATGCAGCCCGGCGTCACGCTGCGTGACCTGGTGCACGCGATTCCGCTGTACGCCATCAAGCAAGGCCTGCTCACAGTGGCCAAGCAGGGCAAGAAGAACATCTTCTCGGGCCGCATCCTGGAAATCGAAGGTTTGCCGAATCTCAAGATTGAGCAGGCATTCGAGCTGGCCGATGCCTCGGCCGAACGCTCTGCCGCGGGCTGTACGGTGGCGCTTAACGAGGCACCGATCGTCGAGTATCTGAAGTCAAACATCACGCTGCTCAAGGCCATGATCGCTGACGGCTATCAGGACGCCCGCTCGATCGCACGCCGCATCAAAGCGATGGAAGCGTGGCTGGCCAACCCGAAACTGCTCAAGGGCGATGCTGACGCGGATTACGCGGCCGTCATTGAAATTGACCTCGCTGAAATCACCGAGCCGATCGTCTGCTGCCCGAATGATCCGGATGATGCAAAAACGCTGTCCGACGTTGCGGGCGCCAAGATCGACGAAGTGTTCATCGGCAGTTGCATGACCAACATCGGCCACTTCCGCGCCGCCGCGAAAGTGCTCGAAGGCAAGCGCGACATTCCGGTGAAACTGTGGGTGGCACCGCCGACCAAGATGGATGCGCATCAGCTCACCGAAGAGGGTCATTACAACACCTTCGGCACAGCCGGTGCCCGCATGGAAATGCCGGGTTGCTCGTTGTGCATGGGTAATCAGGCTCAAGTGAAGGAAGGCGCGACAGTGATGTCGACCTCGACCCGTAACTTCCCGAACCGTCTTGGCAAGAACAGCAACGTCTACCTCGGCAGCGCAGAACTTGCCGCCGTGTGCTCGAAGCTCGGCCGCATCCCGAGCAAGGCTGAGTATCTGGCTGAAACCAGCGCGATCAGCGCCGATGGCGACAAAATCTATCGTTACATGAACTTCAACGAAATGCCCGACTTCATTGAGCGGGCAGACACCGTAACGGCGTAAGTGCGTCGAACCAGTTCGCAGTGACCTGTCGACGGCCACCGGGCCAAAGACAAATCAAATCGCGTATACGGTAAAAAAACGGCTCCTTCGGGGGCCGTTTTTCATCAGTGAGTCGACATCGGCACCGCACGACTCAACCCGGCTTCGCCTGCACCTGCACGCCGCGCATCGCCGCCGCGTGAAACACCTTATCGCCAAACATCTCGAACAACGCGCGCGCGGAATACACGATCTTCGCCGCATGATCATCGTCACTGGCGATTGCTTCAGCCGCAAGCTCTTCCCAGGGCCGTAGCGACATTCCGTCGGTCGATTTTGAATCCCCCATGGCATGCAGCGCGTCGGCGATCTGTTCACTGGTCAATCGTGCCGCGCGCAGTGCCCCAAATAGCGACACACCGAACCACCGCGCTGCCAGCGCCGGGTCTTCAAGCCAGGGTCGCAACACCAGCAGCGCATGTACCGACGTGACCATGTGCATGACGGTGAAATTGCCGGTCTGGGCATAGAGTGTTGCGGCAAAGCGGGCCACGGTATCGAGGGTGCTGTCATCAGTACGCAGCGCCGCGGCCAGCGCTTCAAACTGCGGCGCAGCCGCCCAGGCCTTCATGCGCAGCACGATGCGCGGCTGCTCGCTGTCTACGGTGGTCACCAGATCGTGTGCATGGGACAGCCATGTCGCCAGATCCAGGGTCGGCTCGGGCAATGCATCAGCCTCGTCGTACGGCAATAGCTTGAGCCACGCTGCCGCCCAATAGGCCAGTCCGCGCGCCAGCTCGCCGTCGTGCTGTGCCGCAATCGCATGACCGCAGCGAATGACGCCGTGAAAGGCGCTCGCCCCCACGCCGGGCATGAGTGCGGGTAGCAAATCGCGCAGCACGGCGTCGCGCCCTTCGACAACAATGCGGGCAGAGAACTGCTGTTCGAGCGTGTCAAAGGCGTCGATGTTTCCGCGCAACTCGCGCCATGATGTCGCTGGCAGTGCGGCTATCTGCCGCAGTTCCAGCCGCTGCGCATAGCGTGGCGCATATTCAGCGCGACGGGCCGGACTGGCGCCGAGTGCGTGCATCGCGTGCAACAGCATCGGCAGATGATCGCCAAGGCCATTGCCGTATTCCGGTGAATGAGCGGCGCAGGCGTCGAGATCGCTGCGCAGTGAATCGGTGATGCCGTGGATGAGTTGCATGCGCTTTTCTTTCATGATTGACTTGATGGCATGCAGCTTAAAAGTTAAAGTTAACTTCAAGTCAAGTGGTTTTGCGGAGAGGATGATGGAAAAGCAGTGGCACAACATCGGACAGGTCGCAGCGCGGGCTGGGGTTGCCGCCAGCACCCTGCGTTTCTATGAATCGGAGGGATTGATCAGCGGGCGCCGCAGCGCAGGCGGACATCGGCAATACCCGCGCGATGCGTTGCGCCGCATCGCCTTCATCCGCGCCGCGCAGGCCGTCGGCCTCGCGCTGCCGGAGATCGCGGCGGCGCTCGCGTCACTGCCCGAACAACGAACGCCGACCAAGGCCGACTGGTCCCGCCTCGCCAGGGACTGGGGGCCGCGACTTGATGCGCAAATCGAATCGCTGCAGCGCCTGCGCCTCAAGCTCGACAGCTGCATCGGTTGCGGCTGCCTGTCGATGAAAGCCTGCACGCTTTACAACCCGAAGGACGCAGCCGCCGTGCGCGGCGCCGGAGCGCGGTACCTGCTGGGCGATACGTCGGCATCGGTGCTGGCCTCCGGGTAGGAAGCGACGCGCCGGGCAGATGTATTGGATCGTGCTGAAGCCCGTTCCGCATGGCGCTGTAGGGCCCGCTGCCCGCGGACTTGCGGCCGATCGGGGTTCGCAACGGCGATGACCTGATGGTGGCCGATCTTGCGGCGGCGTACGCAGAGGCCCGCCCACTGACCCACTCCTCGCGGCGACCGTTTGCGAAGCAATTGATGCGTGTATCGCGGGCTCAATTGGCTTATAGCTTTTTAGTCCGTACCAATTGCAGAAAGGGCTTGGTAGCGGAATACGCCAAATATCGACTTTCGCACAAACGTGGCGCTATGTCCTATGCAATAGTCTTTCCAAGAAAAAGCTGAACCGTAACAGCGCGCGTTGTCCATGCCCTCCATAATGGTTGACATGAACCCAAACGACGCGCCAGCGGTGGCGCCTATCCGCTGCGAAGAGATCGCTGCTCACGGCGAGTATCGCCACCTCTCCACCATTGCCGGGATCGCCGTCGATTTGCGCTACGCGACCGCCGATAACTTTGCCGGTCGCGATCTCTATACACCGCTCGACTGTGCGTGGTTGCACAGCGACGCGGCTGACGCGTTGACCGCGTCGGTGGCCTGGCTCTCGGGCCAACCCGGCGGCTGCCGTCTGCTTGTGCTTGATGCACTGCGTCCGCAACGTGTGCAGGAGGCGCTTTGGGCGGCGCTACAGGGCACTGAACTGCTCGGCTATCTCGCGCCACCGGAGCGCGGCTCCATTCATTCGTTCGGCATGGCCGTCGACGTCACGCTCGTTGACCCGGCGGGTCGCGAACTGGACATGGGCACGGGATTCGATGATCTGAGTGAAAAATCGCATCCGGCGCTCGAGGCGCAATTCCTCGCGGCTGGAGCGCTGCGGCCCGACCAGCTGCAAAACCGGGCCCTGCTGCGCGCCGCGATGACACACGGCGGATTCACCGGCATCAACCACGAATGGTGGCATTTCGACTGTGGCGATCGCGTCCACGTCCGTGCAGCCTACGCACGCGTGCTGTAGCGAGGCGGACCCGGCTACGGTCCGATTCCATCATTTACCGTTGCCCGGCCCTGCCCGGCGTTCGAGCGCGGGTGAAACGCGGCGGAATCCATCGCCGAGACAGCCTCGATAAGCGCGTCGAGCGCCGGACGCGCAACTTTTGATGAAGCGGCCGGATGATTAACCATGGCAACGACAATCAGGTTACGACCGTTGCGATCCGGCACGTAACCGGCCAGCGCAGTGACGTCGCGCAGCGTTCCTGTCTTGAGCCGCGCAACGCCCGCGAGCGCAGGCTGCGTCAGGCGGCGCTGCAAGCCGCCGTCCAGCCCCGCCACCGGCAGGCTGGCCAGAAACTCCGGCGCCCACGGCCGGTGCAAGGCAACGCGAAGCACCTCAGCAAGCTGCTGCGGCTGGATCGTCTCGATACGCGACAAGCCGGAGCCATTTTCAAGAATGAGCCCCGCGTCGTCGATGCGGTTGTCGCGCAGCCACCTGCGGACCACGCGCGCGGAGGCCACAGTAGTCGGCTCGCGATCGTTTGCGCCCGCTTCGGTCGTAGTGTTTTCACGCGGCGCATTTGGCGAAAGCGCCAGATAGGTCAGCCGCGTCACCGGATTGTCGGAGCGCTTGTTGATGTCACGCAGGAGCTCGGACAGCGGGCGGCTGCGATGCTCGGCCAGAACCTTCGCGTCACGCGGGCCGGTCGTCTCGCGCGTAACGCCCGAAAAACGACCACCGAGTTCGCGCCACAAGGTGCGGAACAGACGATCAGCGAATACCGTCCGGTCAAGCACATTGACCTGGGTCGTTGCCACGCAGTTGCGCGGGAATTCACCGCGCAGCTCAATGCGCTGCGATCCGTCCGCCGCGGTTGACACGACCGGCGTCAGCCAGCCGTCTTCCCAGTCCGTGCAGGCCCGGTCGCCCAGCGTTAGCGCCGAGTCAAGCGAAACCCCGTCCAGTCGGGTCGTCATCCGCGCTGTCAACGCGTCAGCCTTCGCAACCATCTCAAGTTGCACCAGATTGGCGTTCAGCGAAATGGCATCGGGAATCACGTTGTAACGAAATTCCGGCGTTTCATCGAACGGCGGCACGCCCAGATAGGGTCGCTCCGGCGCCGTCCAGCTGCGGTCCAGCAGAAAGTCGCCGCGAATGTCTTCAATGCCCTGATTTCGCAGCGTCTGTAACATGCCGCGAAAGGCATCAACATCGAGATCGGTGTCGCCGAGACCACGCAGAACCAGATCGCCCGCCAGCGCATTGCCCTGAACAGGCGCCGACGACCGCAATTCACTGCGGCTGCGGTATGCCCGTCCGAGCGAATCCAGCGCCACGGCGGACGTCAGGAGCTTCATGGTTGAAGCCGGTTGCATCGGGCGCCGGGGCGTGGCCGACCAGACTGTCGACCCATCCTCGGGGCGCATCACCACAAAGGCCAGCGACGACAACGGCAAACCGGCGGAAGTCAGCTGCGCTGCAGCTCCGTCAGGAATATCTGATCCCGCCGCCATTGCGCAATGCAGAGAGAACGTCAGCAACGCGAACGCACGGACTTTTTGCGTGTTCGCCCGAACGCCGCGCGTACATCCCCACATTGCCGGTTGCTCCTGAAACTGATTGCGCGGCGAGACATTTCCCCGCTTCGTACCAATTGTGTCAAACCGGGGCGTCTGGTTGACAAAACGGAACTCGACAATTGACACGATCGCCATGAAGCGAGCGATAATAAATTTCAAAGTCGCTGCCAATCCAGTGCGATTCGCAGACGACCAAAGCGACGCACATGTTCGCGCGTCGGGGGACAAAAAACATGCGGGGCACACGATTGCTGCCTTCGCCATCTGAGATCAAGAATAGGGGTCGCCGTGAAACTCAAAAAACTCGCTCAATGCATGTCGTTCGTTCTGGTCGCCGGACCGGTCATGGCGCAAGACACTCCAGCTACCCAAAAGCTTGAGCGCGTCGAAATCACCGGCTCCAACATCAAGCGCATCGCCGACGAAGGATCGACGCCCATCCAGGTCATTACCCGTGCTGAAATCGAGCGCGCGGGTATCGTCAGCGCCGAGCAGCTCGTCATGCGGATCACGGCAAACGGGACGGGTGCCGACAATCTGTCATCAAATGCCGGCATCCAGCTCGGTACGACAGATCGCAACAACAACGGCAACTCGAGCGCCAATTTGCGCGGTCTGGGCGCGTCCAGCACGCTGGTGCTGCTCAACGGGCGCCGTGTGTCAACGCACGGTGCCAAGGGCAATGCCGTCGATCTGAATACGGTCCCGCTCGCGGCCGTTGAACGGGTGGAAATTCTCAAAGATGGTGCCTCTGCCATCTACGGAACCGACGCTATCGGCGGCGTCATCAACTTCATCCTGCGCAAGGATTATCAGGGCCTGGAAGCTTCCGCCTTTGTCGATGTGACGCAGGAGGGGGGCGCCAATATTTATCGCGCATCACTGCTGGGCGGATGGGGAAATCTGGCGAAGGATGGCTACAACCTCATGGCCAGCCTGACCATGGACAAGCAGGAAAAGCTGAGCGGCCCCGAGCGCAGTTTCGCCAACGGCTATCAGCCGGAACGCGGACTCTCTCCAGACACCGCCGGCTCCCCGTTCGCTACACAAACAGGGCTCGCTGGAACCGCCATCGGCGCAACCTTCCGTCTGCCGACAACGGGTACGCAAACCTATAACCGCGCCAACCTGCTGAGTTTCCAGGACAAATGCGGCACCGTGCCGACCATGTCGCAGTACCAGTATCAACTGTGGGCTTCACCGGGTGCCCGTTTTGCATGCGCCTATGACTATGGCGGTGCAGAAGTTCTGATTCAGCCTATCGAGCGCACCAATTTCGTTTCGCGCGGTACCTTCAAAATCAATTCTGACCATACCGCGTTCTTTGAGGCGCTGGCAACCCGGTCAGTCGCCGAGAAGCAGTTTGAGCCCTATCAAATTACAACAGCATTTACCGGCACGCTCGCAGGTTCCGTCTACCCTGTTAACGGACCGTATTACCAGAACCTGTCGGCCTACATCCCGACGTTCGATCCGACCAAGCCGATTGCATATCGCTGGCGTTGCAATGATTGCGGCCTGCGCACCATTGAAACGACGACCGACAGTTACCGTCTGCTGGCAGGTCTCGAGGGCACCCTCTTCGGTGGCTGGGACTACAAGCTCGGCGTGTCCACTGCGCAGAGCAAAGCGGACTCCATCCTTGGCGAGGGCTACCTCTACACCGCGCCACTCATTACAGCGCTGGCAAGCGGCCTGGTGAATCCGTGGGTGCTCCCGGGACAGACGCAAACGCCAGAAGCGCTCGCTTTGCTGCGTGCGGCGAGTGCCGCAGGTGCCAAGCTGTTCGGTGGCAAATCCACCCTGCTGCAAGCCGATGGCGCCGTTTCACGCGAACTGTTCGCCCTGCCGGCGGGACCGGTGTCTGTCGCGGCGGGATTTGACTTCCGACGTGAGAGCTATCAGTTTTCCGATGGCTCAACCACGACCAATCCGGTTTATCTCGCACCATTTGATGCGGAATTCAAGAAAGTGTCGCGCGACATTACTGCGGTTTACGCAGAGGCCGCAATTCCGATCATCAAACGGCTTGAAGCCACGCTGGCTGTTCGCTACGACAACTACAGTGATTTCGGCGGCACCACCAATCCGAAGGCCACGTTGCGCTGGAATCCGGTTAACGAGCTGTTGTTCCGCGGCTCTTACAACACGGGATTCCGTGCTCCGAGCTTCTTCCAGCTATACGGCGCGCAAGGGGACTCGCAGGTGCCCGGCAATATCGCCGATCCAGTACTTTGCCCGCAGAACCCGGGCGACCTGAGCGTCTGCGCGATCCGTCCGAACGCGCGTCAGGGTGGCAACAAGGACCTCAAACCGGAAACCTCCAAACAGTGGACCATTGGCGCGGTGTTCTCGCCGACCAACTGGATCACCGCAAACGTGGATCTGTGGCAAATCAAACGCACTGACCGCATCTACGAATTGACGCCGCAGCAGGTGATCGCGAACTACACGCAATTCCCGGATAGCCTCGTACGTGGCACCAACGGTCGTCTCGACGGCCCCGGCGGCTACATCCGCGCCGGCTTCGTCAATGCAGACGGTGACATTACCCGTGGCGTCGATCTCGGGGTACAGGCTCGCGGCACGATTGGGGGAGCACGCTGGAGCGCCGGTATTGACGGCACCTACATCGACAGCTTCCGCTCGCGCATATTCGTCACGCAACCTTATGTCGAGACGGCGGGTCAATGGAACTCGCGTGACCTGTTCGTTCGCTGGAAACATCAGGCGCAGTTCACCTACACGCGCGGCCCGTGGAGCGCGACCGTTTCGCAGAGCTTCACCTCCGGCTACAAGGACCAGGTGCCCGCAGGTGTTGTGCCCGCAGGCTTCAATCCTGACGTGTCGAACTACACGCTCTACAACATCTCGGCGACCTATACCGGCTTCCGCAACATGACGCTGACGCTTGGCGTGAAGAACATCTTCAACACCGACCCGCCGTTCACCGCGCACAATCTGGACTTCGCAGCAGGCGCTGGCTGGGATCCACGGGTCGCCGACCCGCGCGGCCGGGCGTTCACGGCTGGGCTGACCTACAAGTTCAAATAACCCGGGAGCACTCCGGTAAAGCGGGCGCGAATTTTCGCGCCCGTTTCATTTCCGGATTCGACAACGCAATGACAACCGGCAAACCGTGACCAGCAAAGCCATCAACCTGAGCCGACGGCAGTTCGCGCGCGCGCTGGTGGCGAGCATCGTTACGACCGCCGCGCTGACACCCGACGCTGCGCAGGCGCGAGTCCAGCGAGCTTCGCGCGCGACGCGTCACCGGCAGATCAAGCCTCCCGCCCTCCGACGCGGTGATCTTGTTGCGCTGTTCAACCCGAGCGGCTTCGCCGATGACAGCCTGATTCAGCGTGCGACGACAAATCTCGAAAAACAGGGGCTTCGCGTGATGCACGCCGCTCACCTGCGCGCATCGCGCGGCAACACGGCCGGCACCATCGGCCAGCGCGTGACCGATCTGCACACGCTGTTTGCCAACCGCGAAGTGCGGGCGTTGTGGGCGGCGCGCGGCGGCTCGGGTGGCGCGCAGCTCCTGCCATACATCGACTATGGCCTTATCGCGCGCAATCCGAAAATCGTGATTGGGTACTCCGACGCTACGTCACTGCTGCTGGCTTTGTACGCGAAAAGCGGCCTGATCACCTTTCACGGACCGGTGGCATCATCGGGATTCACGCCGTTCACCGTGTCGCAGCTCGAAGCGATACTGATCGAGGGACGGCCCGATCACGCGATGGTTACGGCCGAGGAGCA
>CAYMSY010000105.1:0-8893 GCA_964393195.1 uncultured Alcaligenaceae bacterium
TGCAGGCTGGAAGCCGGGAAAGCCCTGGCTGCCGGCGTTGCCGCCGAAGCCAACGCCGTCGGCATCGTTGTAGGAGCCGAGTTCACCGGCGAAGATTTGATAGTTTTCGCGACGGTACTCGGCGCCGAACGCGACGTTCATGCCGTTCATGACATTCGGGAAAAAGCGGCTCACGTCGGCATTGGTCGTCATCTGCGAGAACGAGAAGCCGCCGGCATTGAACGCGCTGGCGCTGCGCCCCGGCCCGCCGTGCAGCAGGTCGTAGTTGGCAATTGAGGCATTGATCGTGTTGCTGATGTTGTATTTCAGCCGGTTGTAGCCGTACGTCTGCGAAATATCGGCATTCCAGTCGCCGAACTGTCGCTTGTAGCCCACGGTCACGTAGCGGTCCTCAATGTCGCCATTGATGAACGGCACGAACCCGTCCGGATACATCGCCGCCGAGTTGCGCGACGGGATGTCGTCGGAGCCGATACCGCCGCGCGCGAATGCGGCCGAAGACGCGTCGCGCGTCTGGTAGCCGAGCGTGTAATAGAGCTTTGCTGCGCCGCTGACAGGCACTTCGCCATTCACGTAAATCGTTGCGTTCTGCGTTTTGGTGTCGCCAATGATGCGCGGATTGCCCGCTTCGGCCCGATTCGAGCGGCCACGATCGAGAAATTCGGCGGTGATGCCGGTGCTGCCGCCATTGCCGGTCGCGAAGCCGCAATAGGCCGTAGCGAGATAATTTCTGCCATCTCCTGCCGAATACTGACCGTAACCAAGAACCGCTTCGCAGCCAGGGCGCTTCTTGAGCGTGATGTCGATGACGCCGGCAATGGCGTCGGAACCATATTGCGCCGCTGCGCCATCACGCAGTACCTGTACGCTGTCGATCGCCAGCATCGGAATCGTGTTGAGATCAGTGCCGGTGTTGCCACGATTGCGCGCACCGAACAGGTTGACCAGCGCCGTCGTGTGCTTGCGTTTGCCATTGACGAGCACCAGCGTCTGGTCGGAGCCGAGTCCGCGCAGGGCGGCGGAGTCAATCAGGTCGGCACCGTCGGCGCCAGTCTGCCGGGTCGAGTTGAATGACGGCGAGATGTATTGCAATGTCTGCGCGAGATCGAACTGACCGCCTTGTTCCGCAGCCTTGGTCAGCGGAATGAAATCGACGGGTACCACGGTGTCGGTCGCCGATGCATTGGCACGGCGGGTACCGACGATATTGACCGTGTCGACCACCACGGCATCCGTTTTTTTCTCGGGTGTCGCCTGCGCGAGCGCGGTCGGGCTGAGCGTGATCGCGGTTGCCCCCGCAGCACCGTACAGACTCAAAAGAATGGCGCGTCTCAGTGTCGTCATGTTGAACCCCTGAAGTTGATCTGATGGTGCAGCGAGCAGGCGAGGCCGGTGCTGCAAAGTGGCAATGAGTTTAGGTGTACGCCGGGCGGCGGTCAATTTGGAAGCGAAGAATCACCGGTGCTGCAAAACACGCTCGTGGTGGCTACGCCGTTCCGTCTGCCCGAAAGGCCCACGCGGTAAAACGCCTCTCGATCAGCGCGGTGATGGCGTACAACGCGATGCCGAGAATGGCCAGCGCCATTACGCCTGCGAATACGAGCTCGACATTGAAGCCAGCCTGCGCCGCGAGCATCATCTGGCCGAGGCCGGAATTGGCGCCGATTGTTTCTGACACGACCGAGCCCACGAATGCGAGCGTGATCGCGACTTTGAGCGAGCCGAAAAAATACGGCATGGAGCGCGGAATGCCGACCTTTCGCACGATGTCGAGCTTGCTGGCGCCGAGCGCGCGCAGCACGTCCTGAAGCTCGGGTTCCGTCGTCGCAAGGCCCGTGGCCACGTTCACGACTATCGGAAAGAACGAAATCAGAAACGCCGTGAAGATCGCAGGAATGGTGCCAATGCCGAACCAGATGATGAGGATGGGCACCACCGCCACTTTCGGAATTGCGTTGAAGGCGATCATCACCGGATACAGTGCCCCGTAGATGAATTTCGACCAGCCAATGCCGATACCGAGCGCGAGCCCGAAGATGATGGCGAGACCAAATCCCAGCAGCGTCGTCATCAACGTCTGCAAACTGTTTTCCCAGATTGCCGGCCAATATTGCGCCATCGCCCTCGCTATTGCCGTAGGCGTTGGCAACACCGTCGCGGGCAGACTGAATACACGACAGGCGATTTCCCACAGCACCAGCAGCACGACGGTGAACACGAACGGTGCGAGGATGTTCTCTTTCCAGTTTTTCATCGCTGGCTCCTAGTGTTTGCCGATGTGTGAACGCAGCTCGTGCACCAGGTCCTGAAACGGCGTGGTGTACGTGACTTCAAGGTCGCGTGGTCGTGGCAGATCAACGCGCTGTACCTTGACGATCTTGCCAGGCCGATCACTCATGACGTACACCGTATCGGCCAGAAATACCGCTTCGCGCAGATCGTGAGTCACCAGCATCGCCGTCACGCCACGCTTCTGGTGAATGTCGCGTGTGGCGCACCACAGCTCTTCGCGCGTGAACGCGTCGAGCGCGCCGAACGGCTCGTCGAGCATCAGAATTTCCGGCTCGTGGATCAGCGCGCGGCAGATACTCGTGCGCTGCTGCATGCCACCCGACAATTGCCAAGGAAATTTTTCGGTGAATCCGGCAAGGCCGACGGATTCCAGCAGCGCACGCGCCTTGTCGCGGTACGCCGCCTTTTCCCTGCCCATGCGCGACCGGTGTGGCTGCACGATTTCAAGCGGCAGCAACACGTTGTCGACCGCCGTTCGCCACGGCAACAAGTTCGACGCCTGAAACGCCATGCCGACCTTGTTGATCGGGCCTTTCACCGACTGACCTTCGATCGTCAGCGTGCCCTCGGAGGTCGGTTTCAGGCCGCTGATGAGTTTCATCATTGAGCTTTTGCCGCAACCGGAGGGGCCGACAACCGCGATGAATTCACCTTTATTGATGGTGAGCGTCAGATTGTCGACGGCCTTGACGGCGTTTGCGCCCTGTCCGTAGGTCATGCTCACGTTTTTGAGCTCGACCAGCGGCTCGCCCGGTTGCACCATGTCTTTTGTCTCCGAATTCTCGATTTGCAACACGGCACGCAATTTGCGTACCGAAGACATCCCGAATTAACCGACAAAACTGCTGTGGAGCTTTAATGAAAACAAGATTCCTGTTCGTGGCGCTCGCCTTCTGTGCGAGCGGCATCACCAACGCGCAAACCCCGATCAAGTTCGCACTCGATTGGCGCTTTGAAGGCCCCGCGGCGCCCTATTTTGTGGCGCTCGACAAGGGCTACTACAAGGCCGAAGGGCTCGATGTCACCATCGACACCGGCAACGGATCAACTGAGGCGATCAATCGCGCCGCGTCCGGTGCGTACCAGTTTGTGTTCGGCGACATCAACACGCTGGTGCGTTTTCGCGACAACCCGGCAAACAAGAAACTCAAGATGGTGGCGATGATTTACAACGCACCGCCGTTCGCCATTGTGTCACTCAAAAAGTCGGGCATCAGCAAACCGAAAGACCTCGAAGGCAAGATTCTCGGCGCGCCCGCAGCCGACGGCGCGTACGCGCAGTGGCCCGCGTTCGTGAAGAAAAACGGCATCGACAGCAGCAAGGTGAAGATCGAAAACGTGGGTTTTCCGGTGCGCGAACCGATGCTCGTTGAGGGCAAGGTTGACGCGATCACCGCATTTTCATTCTCGTCATACATGAACCTGCGCGGTCGCGGCATCGCGCAGGACGACATCAACGTGATGCTCATGCGCAATCTGGGACTGGAACTGTACGGCAACGGCATCATCGTCGACGCTGAGTACGCCGCGAAAAACCCCAAGATTGTGCAGGGCTTCATCCGCGCCACGCTCAAGGGCTGGCAGGACACGATGAGCGACCAGAAAGGTGCGATCGCCGCCCTCATGAAGCGCAACAACATCCTCAACGACGGCACCGAATTCATTCGCCTCAAAATGGCCATCGACCAGAACGTGCTGACCCCGGAAGTGCTTGCCAACGGCCTTGGCGGCGTCGATGCGAAGCGCCTGACGCGCTCCATCGACCAAATTGGTGAAGGCTTCAAGTTCACCAACAAACCAAAGGCCGACGACATCTTCGACAGCACCTACCTCGCACCGAAAGCGGAACGCCTGATCAAGCAGTAACTTTTCGTTGAAATGGCGTTCATGAGCGGCATGTGAGCCGATAGTGCAGAAAGTCGATTATTGGCTTAATCAGCGCCATGCCCTGTGTGGCAAGCCTTTGCGTAAAAAGTCACTAAGCTACCAGTACAATGCTCTTGTCATTTCAACAAGAGTTTGCGAGAACATGGCGTGTGTGCTCACAACCAGCGCGGCTTGCCGTTCAGGGGCCGATTTCAGCGGCGAAACCGGGGCTAGCCCCGATTGGACGGCGACGAAAACGCCGGGTTGCCAATGAGCGGCGAGGTGGCCGCACCGGCCAGTCGCAACGCGCTGTGCCCTTGCGGCAGCGGCAAGCGCTACAAACATTGCCACGGCATCATCGCACCGAACACCGCCGATGTGGCGAGCGCGCCGGTTGCCGACATCCACGCCATCATGGCCGCTGCGCTGGCGGCGCAGCAGGCCAATCGTTTCGACGAAGCGGCAACGCTCTACGACAAGGCGCTGGCGATTGATCCGTCACAGCCGGACGCGCTGCACATGCGCGGCATCGTGGCCTTCTCGCAGGGCGCGCTGGAAGAGGCGATGCAATGGATAGACCGGGCGACGATGGCCGGGCTCGACAGCGCCGGCATTCGCCATAACCGGGTGCTCATCGAACAGGCGACCGAGGAGGCGCGGGCGGACAAGGCGAAAGTGCCGCACTTCATTGCGGCCGTGGAGCAGGCAGCGGCCATCGGTCGCGCGAAGGACGACGAACACATCGGTGAGGACGAAGTTCGCGTGCTGGCCTATTACTTGCCACAGTTTCACCGCATCAGCGAGAACGACGACTGGTGGGGCATCGGCTTCACCGAATGGACCAATGTCCGGCGCGCGATGCCCAATTTTCCCGGTCATCAGCAGCCGCGCAAGCCGAGCGAGCTCGGCTATTACGATCTGCTCGATCCGGTGGCGCGCAATCGTCAGGCCGAACTTGCGCGCGAACACGGCATCAACGGCTTTTGCTATTACTACTACTGGTTCAACGGCCGCCGGTTGCTGGAACAGCCACTCGATGCGGTGCTCAAATCCGGCGATCCGGATTTTCCGTTCTGCGTGTTCTGGGCGAATGAGGACTGGATCCGCTCGTGGGATGGCGGCAATCGCGAAGTGCTGGTCAAGCAGGAGCATTCGCCGCAGGACGATCGCAACTTCATTACCAGCCTGTTGCCGGTTTTTGCCGACAAGCGCTACATCCGGGTCCGCGGGCAGCCGCTGTTGATGGTTTATCGCTGCGACAACCTGCCGGAATCGAATCGCACGTTCGATCTCTGGCGCCAGATCTGCCTTGAAGCGGGCGAGATGCCGCCCTACATCGTGACCGCCGACACCGGCAGCGTGAAGCCGCTGGTTTCCGGCGCTGATGCTTCGGTGGAATTTCCGCCACACCGCATGAGCAAGGTCACGCGCGCCGAGCGGCCGGACGGCATGCGCGCCGATTGGGATGGCATCCTGTATGACCAGCGCGCGGTCGCCGCCTATCAGTCGACGCGACAGGAAGCGGACCATACGCATTACCGCACCGTGATGCCGATGTGGGACAACACGGCCCGTCGTCAGCTTGACGGCACGACATTCCTGAACGCCCGGCCCGATGTGTTTCGTGCGTGGCTGCGCGAGACCATGCTGCGCGCACGCGACCGTCTGCCGCCGGGGCAGCGTCTGGTCTTCGTCAATGCGTGGAATGAATGGGCGGAAGGTGCCTATCTGGAGCCGGACGAGGCAAACGGACGGGCGTTTCTGGAGGCCGCCCGCGATGCGCGTTATGTGCCTAAGTCGCTGCCACGTTTGGGTGACCGCATCGCAGCACTCATCGCTCAGGCGGCCGGCGGCTGATCAAGCATTTGCTGCAGGCTGTCGGCAAATCTGCGGCGCGGCGACCAGCCCAGCGCATCGCGGATCCGGCTGACGTCGAGCACATTGCGCAACACATCGGAGCCTCGTGCAGGCCGCCATTCGATATTGATTGTGCGTCCTGCCAGCGTCTCAGTCATGGTGATGACTTCGCGCACGGAATGTCCGCTGCCGGTGCCAACGTTATAGATGCCGCTTGCTGCGCCTGCATCCAGTGCTGCGATGATGGCGTCGGCCACATCGTCGACATGCACATAATCGCGCACCGCTGAACCATCGCCGAAAATGGCAATTGTTTCGCCGCTGCGCACCGCGCGCAGCAGCACGCCGACCAGGCCCTGACCACGCGTTGTGTTCTGGCGCGAACCGTAGGCGTTGGCGACCCGCAGGACCGTGGCCTGCATGCCGTGATTGCGCGCGAACGCACTGACCAGTCCTTCTGCGGCGAGCTTGATGACACCATGCACGCTGAGCGGGCGGGTTGCATGGTCTTCGCTGATGAGCGCCTGTTGCGCCTCGCCGTAGACGGTGCCGCCGGACGAAACATGAACCAGATGTCGCACGCCGCTGCGCTGCGCCGCGTCGAGGATGTTCTGCACGGTTTGCAGTTCCATGAATTCCGAGACGCGATCGACTTCCGCGCGCGCCGGCGTCGCGCTGCCGGCGAGATTGACTACCGTATCCGCGCCCTGCATCGCCAGGGCAAGATCGTCAACGCTCGCGTAGTCAGCGCATCGCCATTCGATGGTATCGCCGCAATCCGCCGGCTTGGCCGCGTGCCGTGAGACCACGCGGATCGCCTGATTGCGGCTGTGCAGCGCATCGGTCGTTGCCTGCCCGATGAAACCGCTGCCGCCGAGAATGCAGACGCGGCCGCTCACGTGCGCGGTCACGCGGCGCTGGCGAGTTGCGCAGTGCCCGAGGCGCGTTGCGACTCGACGTCGGCAAAAATGTCCAGCAGGTGCTGCACGTAGCGGCTGAAAGAACACTCGGCGTCGGCATAACGCGCTGCTGCTGCGCTGGCTGCAGCCAGACGCGGCGCATCGCCGAGCCAGTCGAGCAACATTGCGTCGAGCGCCCGGTCATCATCGCGGGCAACCACGGCACCGGACACGTTCTGGGCCAGATCAGCGCCGCCGCCGGAACCGCTGAACGCGATGATCGGCACCCCGGCGTCGAGCGATTCCAGTGCGACAAACGGGAACGGATCCTCGCGTGACGACAGGAAGAAGAGGTCGGCAGCCGCGTGAAAGCGCGCGGTTTGCTCGACAAATCCGGGCATCCGGATCATGTCTGAAAGCCACGCCAGTGGCGGCTTCTGCTGGTCCCATTGCGCGACCAGTTCCGGGTCCGGCGGCCCGATCCAGATGAAGCAGGCTTTCGGTCCGGTGGCATTGATGCGCGTCGCCGCCGCCAGAAACAGGTCCAATCCCTTGCGCTTGTCGCCGCTGCCGACGCCGAGCACGATCGGACAATTGGCAGTGATGCCAAGCTCTGCCCGCAGCGCGCTGCGAACGGCGGCTTTGTCAGCGCGATGCGGATTGCGGCGCACGAGTCCCTGACCGATGCAGTGCACGCGGCGTGCGGCTGGCAGTTGCGGAAAGGCCGCAGTGATCGCGTTTTGCACCGAAGCATGGGGATACACGACCGCGTCGGAATGCTCGTGGATGGCACGCAGGCGATCGACGAGTCCTTCCGTGCTGATGAGTGTTGGCATTTCGTGCACCAGCGACAGCACGCTGAAGCCACGACGCGCAAACATCGGTGCAGCGATGCCGGCAATGACGGTGTTCAGGATGGCGCGCCGGTAGCCGCGACGGTAGAGCGTCTCGACAATGATCTCGATATTGCGTGATTGCGCTTTCCAGAAGGTTCCGGTCATGTGAATCGGCAACAGGCGTCCGATATTGACAGCCAGAGAGCCGCCGCCGAAGCTGATGAGCTCCATCGGCGCCTGATGTTCGTCGGCGAGCGTGGTGACCAGGGCAGCCATCAAGCGCTGGGCGCCGTAAGGATGCAGGTCGTGCGTGACAAGTGCGCACGCGTTGGCGGGCAATTCAGTCAAGGGATGTGATCGCGGGTTTCGGGTGTGCGCAATGTAACCGAATCAGGCAGGCGTGCAGCTGAACGATGGGCGTCGCGGTGGGAGGTCGTTTGTGTGGCGAAATCAGACTTTTCGTGGTCAGTCGTGATCGCTCGCTCGCAGCGATGTTGCGTGCTGTCACGGCGTTACAGCTTTTTAACGAAATGACGTTCAAAAAGGGCTATGGCGTCAATTTAGTCAATTGTCGACTTTTAGTGTTTTTTAATGATTAGCCCTTTGTAAACGTCATTTGAAGAAAAAGCTGTATGTAATCCTGCGCCCGGTAGCGACCGCTAGAATGAGCGCAATGAACAAGCTACTAGACGTCACTGAGTACATGCATCTCGTGGGCCGTGCTGCCCGTGCGGCGTCGCGCGCGGTCGCACGCTCGTCCACGGCCGCCCGCAACGAAGCGCTGCTCGCCATCGCCGACACCATTCTCAAGCGCGAGACGCACATCCTTGAAGAGAATGCCGCCGACGTTCGCGATGCCAAGGGCGCCAATCTTGCCGCCCCGCTGATTGACCGGCTGACACTGACGTCGAAATCGGTCGCCGCGATGGCCGAGGGCCTGCGTCAGGTCGCACAATTGCCCGATCCGGTCGGCGAAATCAGCAACATGAGCACGCGACCTTCCGGTATTCAGGTTGGCAAGATGCGTGTTCCGCTGGGCGTCATCGGCATCATTTACGAATCGCGCCCGAACGTCACCGCCGATGCCGAAGGCTTGTGCCTCAAGAGCGGTAACGCCGTGATCCTGCGTGGTGGCTCGGAGGC
>CAYMSY010000106.1:0-4535 GCA_964393195.1 uncultured Alcaligenaceae bacterium
TTCGGGAACGTCAGGCCCATGACTTCGATGGGCTTCGGTGTCGGCAAATGCCCGGCCCAGACGCGTGCGAGCCCAAGCGCAGCCTGCGCGTCCAGTGCAGCGAATGCGGCGTGGTGCGCGCGCTCGGGATCAAGCGCGAAGAGGATGGGACGGAAGAGTGAGTAAGCCATGCCGCTATTATCTCTGCCATGTCCATTGCTCTCCGCTACGCCTTTGCGCTGCTCGTTGTTTTCGCGTTTTCACGCGACGCGCTCTCGCAGGATTTCAAGGATCGCCCCGAACTTTCGGCGCTCCGGGCGGAGCTGGTCGCGGAGGGTTACGACGCGGCAAGTTTTGATGCGGTGTTTGCGCGGGTAAAGCGGATTGATCGCGTGATCACGCTGATGGACACGCCGATCCGCGCACCGACGCCGTGGCACGTGTACTGGCCGCGCCACATCGGCGGCGACCGGCTGCAGCGCGGCAGCGAGTTCATGCGCGGCAACCGGACCAGTCTGACCAGCGCGGAAGCGGCCTATGGCGTACCAGCGCACGTGATTGCGTCCATCGTCGGCGTGGAAACCGTGTACGGCCGCATGGTCGGCTCCTTCCGCGTGATTGATGCGCTGGCGACGCTGGCGTTTGATTATCCGCGCCGCGCAGAATTTTTTCGTGGCGAGCTGAAGGATCTGTTGCTGCTTGCGCGCGAGCAGAAAAAATCACCGCTGGATTTCAATGGATCGTTCGCGGGCGCGATGGGCTGGCCCCAGTTCATGCCGGGCAGTTACCGGCGCTGGGCCGTGGATTTCGACAATGATCAGCGCATCGATCTGTGGAATTCGCCGGCCGACATCGTGGGCTCGGTCGCGTCGTTTCTCTCGGGGCACGGCTGGCAGCGCGGCGAACCGGTGATGTTGCCGATTGCGAAACCGTCTGCCGAGATCATCGCGTCAATTGACGGCGGCCTGTCGCCGCGCAAACCACTGCGTGAATGGCTTGCTGCCGGCGTGACCGTCACGGCGAAGGACGCGGACGTTGTGTTGCCGTCAGACGATGCCTCGGTGGGCATCATTTCGCTCGACAATGCGGACGGCCAAGATGAATACTGGATGGCGTTCGAGAATTTCTACGTCATCACGCGCTACAACCGCTCGCGCATGTACGCGTCCAGCGTGTGGTCGCTGGCGTATGCGCTCAAGAAGTCGGTGAAATTGCCGCCAGCAGGTGGTTGAAGCGAGCGGTGAAGGCCGTAAAACCTTAATGGCTTGATGCTGAAACGTCCATTCAATAAGGGCTTGGCGCGTATTTTCGCCTGAAGTCGACTTATTGCGAAAAGTTAACCTTAGCCCTTAATGAGTAAGCTTTTCAGTGAAAAGCTGTATCCGAAAATAACGCCTGCCGCTGCTCGCGAAGCGGCTTAAACTGCGGCCGGATTGGCCAGTCCGAACCGCGTGAGATCAACCACTGGCTTCGGCGTCCAGCCATCGGCCTGATGCTCGGCCACGACGTTGGTGTAGATGCCGCCGCGTACGTTCCAGCGTGCGGTCACGCGGGCGAAGCGCGGTGAAATGGTGGCGACGATCTTGTCGAGCACGTCATTGGTCACTTTTTCGTGGAACGCACCGATGTCGCGGAAGCTCCACATGAACATTTTGAGCGCCTTGAGTTCGATGCAGCTCTGGTCGGCGATGTACTCGATCGTGAAGTGCGCGAAGTCCGGCTGGCCGGTCAGCGGGCAGTGGCAGGTGAACTCGGGAATCTGGATGTGGATCAGATAATCCCGACCGGCGTGCGGGTTCGGGAAGCTGTCGAGCGTCGTCTGCGGCTGTGACGGTGTGCTGGGCTGGCGTTCGGACATGATTTTCTTGCAATTTCAATGGGTTAGGGCGCAGTAGTCAGCACCTATAATCAACCCTGATTTTATCGGGTCAGGGTCGAGGCGCAGCCTTTGTTGCGGCCGCCGCCTGATCGCGAATTGCCGACAACTGAATGCGCCTTACTTCGATCAAACTTTCCGGGTTCAAGTCTTTTGTTGACCCCACCACCATCGCTCTTCCCGGTCAACTGGTCGGTATCGTCGGTCCCAATGGCTGCGGCAAATCCAATGTGATCGACGCTGTGCGCTGGGTGCTGGGCGAAAGCAAGGCGTCGGCGCTGCGCGGCGAATCGATGGACGACGTCATCTTCAACGGCGCTGGCGACCGCAAGCCGGTGGCGCGCGCGAGCGTTGAACTGGTGTTCGACAACGCCAGTGGCCGCGCGGCCGGACAATGGAGTCAGTACGCGGAGCTTTCGGTGAAGCGCGTCCTTCAGCGCGACGTCGGCTCCAGCTACTACATCAACAATCAGGCCGTGCGCCGCCGCGACATTCTCGACGTGTTCCTCGGCACCGGTCTCGGGCCGCGTGCCTACGCCGTGATCGAGCAGGGCATGATCTCGCGCATCATCGAGGCGAAGCCGGAAGAGCTGCGCGTGTTTCTCGAAGAAGCGGCCGGTGTGTCGCGCTACAAGGAGCGGCGCAAGGACACCGAAAGCCGCCTCGCAGACACGCGCGAGAATCTATCGCGTGTTAACGATATTCAGGTCGAGCTGACGACGCAGGTTGAGCGGCTTGACGGGCAGGCGAAGATTGCCGCACGTTATCGTGAGCTGGAAAAAGAAAAGATCGAGAGCCAGGCGCTGCTGTTCGCGCAACGGCGCGATGAGGCTGTTCGCCAGCGCGAAACCGCCGTTAAAACCCTCGGCGAAACCGAAACCGCACTGCTGTCGAAAGAAACCGAGCTGCAGTCGCTGGTGACTCAACTCGAAGGCCTGCGGCAGGACGTTTTCACCAAGAACGATGCGCAGCACACGGCGCAGGGCGCGTTCTACGAAATCAATTCCGAAGTGACGCGCACCGAGCAACAGCTCTCGTTCGAACGGGATCGTGCGCAGCGTGTGGCCACCGAGGCCGAGCAGCGGCAGGCGCGACTGAGCGCTGCGCAGGAACAGGCGGTGCAACTGGCGGAAGCGGTAACCGATGCCAATGACGCTGTCGCCGTTGCGTCGGCGAAACACGCTGAACACAAGGAAATCGTCGATGCCGCGAACGTTGCGCTGCCGATTGCCGAAACTGCATTGCGGGCTGCGTCCACGGCGCTTGCCGATGTGCAGCAGGCGATCAACGCGATCGAGAGCGATGCCCAGCTGTCGCAACTGAAGAAAACCAACTCGGAAAAGGGTATCGCACAGTTCCAGGCGCGGCGCATGCGACTGGAGCAGGAGCGTGATCGCCTGAACGCGCCGGAAGACGCAGAGCTGATCGCCATCGACGAACAGCTCGAAGGCGAACGTGCCGAACTCGAAGCGGCTGAACAGACCGCACAGGAAGCTGAAGCCGCTGCCACTCAGGCCGATGAAGACCGCAACGAGCGCCGCGCCGAGCATGAGCGTGCGACGCGTGCGCTCGGCGAGCTGCGGGCTCGTGAAAACGCGATTTCCAGCGTGCAGGCCAAGTTCGACAACCGCGGCGGCAGTCAGCTTCAACAATGGCGCGATGCGCACAACATTCGCGGCGAAAAATTCTGGTCGATGCTCAAGGTGGATGCGGGCTGGGAAGATGCCGTTGAGGCTGTCCTGCGCGATCGTCTGAATGCACTGCCCGTCGCCTCGCTTGACGAAGCAGCGAAGCTACCGGTGCCTCCGGCACGGCTCACGGTGTATGCGGGCGCCGCTTCATACGCGGGCGCGTCGGGTGCCAACACGCTTGCTGCACATGTCCGTTCGACGGATGCCGCCGTGACCGGCGCGATTGCACACTGGCTGCACGGCGTTCACACCGCCGGCGACATGCACGACGCGTTAGCGCGGCGATCAAGCCTGGGTAACGGCGAGATGTTGGTAACCCGTGAAGGGCATCTCGTTGGCGCCAACAGCATTACCTACTTCGCTCCGGACGAAGCCGTACATGGCGCCATGGCGCGGCAGCGCGAGTTGTCCGAAATCGCCGCTGCCTTAAGCGAAGCGCAGTCCGTCGCAGCCAAGGCGGAAACCGCATTCTCCACAGCAGACAAGCGATACCAGGATCTTCGCGTGCGAGCGACCCAGCAGCGCGGTGCCATCGTCAGCGTGCAGCGTCGCGTGCATTCGCTCGAAGTCGAACGCATGCAGATCGAGCAGGCGCGGGCTCAGGCGACAGAACGGACGCAGCAGATCTCGGCCGAACTCGCTGAAATTGCGGAGCTGGTCGCCGCCGAGACCGAAACCGTACAAAGCCACGTCGAAACGCTTGCCGTGATTGACGAGAAGCGGGCGGCTGCGCATGGTGACCGCGAGATCAAACGAGGGCTTCGTAATGAAGCCGATGTAGCTCTGGTCAAGGCGCGTGAGGCATTGCGCGCCGCTGAAATCACGTTGCGGGATGCGATGTACGGCGAGCGTGCCGCACAGGAACGGGTGCAGGAATTGTCACGCCGGATTGCGTCAAACCAGCAGCAGATCAAGGAGCTTGAAGCAGATCTCGCGCGTTTGCAAGGCGAGCAGAAGAGCATCCTGCTGGAACCGCTGGAACAAAATCT
>CAYMSY010000106.1:4635-6742 GCA_964393195.1 uncultured Alcaligenaceae bacterium
TGGTTGCAGCGTGCGCTGGAAAAGGCGCCGCGCGCCGCCGAGCTGCAGCGCACCGTCGTACGCGTCGAAGCGGAAATCGCGCAACTTGGCGCCGTCAATCTCGCTGCACTCGAAGAACTGCAACAGGCGTCGGAGCGCAAGCTCTATCTTGACGCGCAAGCGGGTGACCTGCAGGAAGCCGTGCAAACGCTGGAGGACGCCATTCGCCGTATTGACCGCGAGACGCGAGCCACGCTGCAGGAGACCTACAACAAGGTTAACGAGCAGTTTGGCCGTTTGTTCCCGGTGCTGTTTGGCGGCGGACAGGCCAAACTGGTACTGACCGGCGAAGAAATTCTCGATGCCGGCATTCAGGTCGTCGCACAGCCACCGGGTAAACGCAACGCCTCGATTCACCTGCTTTCCGGCGGCGAGAAAGCGCTCACCGCGACGGCGCTGGTGTTCGCGCTGTTCCAGTTGAATCCGGCGCCGTTCTGCCTGCTCGACGAGGTTGACGCGCCGCTGGACGACCCGAACACCGAGCGCTTCTGCCGCCTCGTGCGCGAGATGTCGACGGCGACACAGTTCCTGTTTATTTCACATAACAAGATCGCCATGGAAATGGCGGAACAGCTCGTCGGGGTCACCATGAACGAGCCGGGCGTATCACGAATTGTCGGGGTTGATGTTTCGCAGGCTATCCGCATGGCGGAGGCCGCGTAGTAAATGTCAGGACATAGCGCGTGAATTCTCTGCAAATTGGTCTTATTGCGATTGGTACCCTGGTCGTTGCGGTGCTGTCGGTCTGGTACTGGTGGCAAGCCCGTCGCGCGCGGCAGGCGGTGAGCGCGCCGGTGCGCACGACGCAACCCGACGCGTCCACATCGTCGTCGAGAGCGTCCTCGTCGGGGGACGAGCCTGTTGCGCGGGTGGAACCCAGTGTCAACGTGACGGCCGCCGAACTCTGGGTGCCCAATGTCTCCATCAATGAGACGGTTGCGACCGCCCAAGCAGAGGCGCCTGCCGCTGCGACGTCGGTCGAGGTGTACGAAGTTGACGAGGCGCCGGCCGGTACGCCAGTTCACGTTGAGCATCGTGAAGCCGCCACTGCGCCACGGCCCAAGCTGCAATCGGAATGGCCGTTCGACGAACGCCTGCATGTTCATGCATCAGTGGATAGTCTGTCGGGTGGTCCTTTTGACGCAGCGCCGTTTGTCGCTGCTGCCGGTCGCGCGTTCGCATGGGTTCGCCTGTTTCGCCAGAGCCCGTGGGATGCGTTCGATCCGACCCACGTCGGCTCGGTTCAGCAGCTCGTCCTCGCACTGCCGCTGGCGTCACGGGCCGGCCCGATCGAGGCGCAGGACATTGATGCCTGGCGTTTCGTGCTGACGGAGCTTGCGACGGCGCACGAGTGCGAAGCCCAGTTCTTCGGTTTCCGTGATGGCCCCGAGCGGGCAACCGAGCTGGACAATTTTCTCGCCGCTGTTGACATCATCCCGGTCGCCTATCTGGTCAAGAAGGACGGAGGTCACTGGACCGGTACGCGCCTGCGCGGCACGCTGGAAGCGAACGGTTTTCGCCTTCAGTCCGATGGCCGTTTTGCGTATCACGAGGTCGAATCCGACGCCGTGATTTTCCATGCAGTAGATGGCTACGAACGTCCCTTCACACCGGAGCGTTTGCGCACAGAAACCATCACCGCGCTGCGCTGCATGCTGGAGCCGGTTCGGCTGACCCAGCCGCTGGTTCGTTTTGACATGTTCCGCCAGAGCCTGCGTGCGCTGTCAAAGCTTCTTGATGCCGATCTCAAGACCAGCGAAGGCGAAGTGCTGGATGAAGCGCAGTTCGCGGCGATGCGCGACGAGGTCAAGACCGCCATGGAAGCCATTGCCGCTGCGGGTATCGAACCGGGTTCGGATACCGCGCGTTCATTGTTCGGCTGACACTGGCTCACGGCGATGTTTGCAAGCGAGCACGATTTCGAGCGGGCGAAAGTGCTGCGCGAGCAGTTGGCCGAGGCCAATCACCGCTATTACGTCCTCGACGACCCGTCAATTCCCGACGCCGAATATGACCGGCTGTTTCGTGAGCTGCAGGCGCTCGAGGCAAAGTTTCCCGAGCTGCAAAC
>CAYMSY010000106.1:6842-8870 GCA_964393195.1 uncultured Alcaligenaceae bacterium
ACCGGCTGTTTCGTGAGCTGCAGGCGCTCGAGGCAAAGTTTCCCGAGCTGCAAACCCCCGACTCGCCGACGCTGCGGGTGGGCGGAGCAGCGCTCGATGCTTTCCCGCAGGTGCGTCATTCAGTGCCCATGCTCTCGATCCGGACCGAGACTGATGTCACGGTCGCCGGTGCGCGCGCGTTCGACGCGCGGGTACGCAGGGAACTGAAGCTCGCGGAAACCGATCCGCCCGTTGAATATCTGGCAGAACTCAAATTTGACGGGCTCGCCATTTCGCTGCGCTACGAGAACGGCCTTCTGGTGCGTGCCGCAACACGCGGTGATGGTGAAGTGGGCGAAGAGGTCACGCAGAACGTGCGCACCATGAAGTCGGTGCCGCTGCGGCTTCGTTCTGCAAATCCACCGCCGGTGCTTGAAGTTCGCGGCGAGGCGTTCATGACACGCACCGACTTTGATCGTTACAACGAGAAGAAACGTGCCGAAGGCCTGCCAACGCTGGTCAATCCGCGCAACGGCGCAGCGGGCAGCATCCGTCAGCTCGATCCGAAGCTCACAGCACAGCGTCCGTTGTCTTTCTTCGCCTACGGTTTGGGCGAAGTGAGCGGCTGGGATATTCCGCAAACACAGTCGCAAATGCTCGATGCCCTGGCCGAACTCGGTTTGCCGGTCAATGCAGACCGGCGTATCGTGCAGGGCGCGGATGCGCTCGCAGTTTTTCATGCGTCCATCGCGCAGAAACGGGACACGCTCGGCTTTGACATCGACGGCGTCGTTTACAAAGTGAACCGCCGCGACTGGCAGGAAACGATGGGATTCGTCACGCGTGAGCCGCGTTGGGCTGTCGCGCACAAGTTCCCGGCGCAGGAGGAGCTGACCCGCGTACTCGCGATCGAGGTGCAGGTCGGGCGCACGGGCGCGATTACGCCTGTAGCGCGCCTGGAGCCGGTGTTCGTCGGCGGCGTGACCGTGTCGAATGCCACGTTGCACAACCTCGATGAAATTCGCCGCAAGGACGTGCGTGTTGGCGACACCGTCATCGTGCGCCGTGCGGGTGACGTCATTCCCGAGGTCGTGCGCGTGGTCACCGAGCGACGGCCCGCCGACAGCGTTGAGTTCGAGTTACCGACGCAATGTCCCGAGTGCGCTTCGCCGGTGGAACGTCCGGAGGGTGACGCCATTGCGCGGTGCACCGGCGGCATGATCTGTCCCGCGCAGCGCAAGGGGATGCTCCTGCATTTCGGGCAGCGCAGGGCGCTCGACATCGAAGGGCTGGGTGACAAGCTGGTCGAACAACTCGTTGACAGCAACCTGGTGCACGAAGCAGCGGACCTGTTCGCGCTGACCGTGGAGCAACTGGCGGCGCTGGATCGCATGGGCGAAAAGTCGGCGACGGCGGTAGTGACCGAATTGCAGAACACCAAAAAGGCCGAGCTTCACCGCTTCATCTTCGCGCTGGGCATTCGTCACGTTGGCGAAACGACTGCCAAGGATCTCGCGAGGCACTTTGGCAGCATGGACGCAATCATGAACGCCAGCGAAAACGATTTGCTGCAAGTGCGCGACGTCGGCCCCATCGTTGCGGCCAGCATCGCGCACTTTTTCGCCAATGAAAAAAACCGCAGCGCCGTGGAAAAGCTGCTCGCCTGTGGCTTCGAATTTGCGCCCATCACCCCCGCACCGCAGGCAAACACGGCCATCTCGGGCAAGATCTTCGTGCTGACCGGTACCTTGCCCACACTCAAGCGCGAAGATGCCAAAGCGATGATTGAGGCGGCAGGAGGTAAGGTCTCCGGTTCGGTATCCAAAAAGACGAGCTACGTGGTTGCCGGTGCCGAGGCCGGCAGCAAGCTGGACGACGCGCAGAAGCTTGGCGTCAGCATCCTCAGCGAAACTGAATTTCTTGACCTCCTGAATTCCAACAAGACATGACCCGCATCCGTAAAGCCGTCTTCCCCGTCGCTGGTCTCGGTACGCGATTCCTTCCGGCCACCAAGGCCATGCCGAAGGAAATGCTGACGGTCGTGGACAA
>CAYMSY010000107.1:0-1397 GCA_964393195.1 uncultured Alcaligenaceae bacterium
GGGATGGGGGTCCGCGGCGACGCAATCGATGTTCGACCGAACCCCATCCCCCACCTAACCTCCCCCTTGAAGGGGGAGGAACAAGAGGAGAGTAGTAATGAACACATTGGTATTCGAACGACCCGCAGCATCGACAGTTGATTCCACCATCGAATCACTGCGCGCCACCTACGGCGACCGCGCGGTCACCTCGCAGTCGGTGCGCGAGCACCATAGCCACGGCGAGGGCATGCAGGATGCCGGGCTGCCTGACATCGTGGTGTTCCCCGAGAGCAATGAAGAGATCGCGAGCATCCTGAAACTCTGCAATCAGGCGCGCATTCCGGTCATTGCCTATGGCACCGGTACCTCGCTCGAGGGGCATCTCAAGGCGCTTTATGGCGGTGTCTGCCTCGACCTGTCGCGCATGACCAAGGTGCTCGAGATCAACTCGGAAGATCTCGACTGCCGTGTGCAGGCGGGCGTCACGCGCGAGCAGCTCAACGCCGACATCCGACACACCGGCCTGTTCTTCCCGATCGATCCGGGTGCCAATGCAAGCATCGGCGGCATGTCGGCGACTCGCGCGAGCGGCACCAACGCCGTGCGCTACGGCACCATGCGCGAAAACATCCTGGGTTTAACGGTGGTCACGCCCGACGGCCGCATCATCAGGACCGGGACGCGCGCAAAGAAATCGAGTGCGGGCTATGACCTGACGCGCCTCTATGTTGGCAGCGAAGGCACGCTCGGCATCATCACCGAGATCCAGCTCAAGCTCTACGGCGTACCGGAGCGCATCAGCGCCGCGGTCAGCCAGTTCGACGACTTGCGCAGCGCCGTGAGTGGCGTCATCACCGCGATGCAGCTTGGCATCCCGATGGCGCGCATCGAACTGCTCGATGAAGTGCAGATGGATGCCTCGATCAAGTACAGCAAGCTCGAAGGCTTCGAGGCCAAGCCAACGCTGTTCATGGAGTTCCACGGCACCGACGCCTACGTCGCCGAGCAGATCGAGCAGATGAAGTCGATCACCGCCGACTTCGGTGGCAGCGACTATCGGTTCGCCGATCGCCCCGAAGACCGCAGCAAGCTCTGGAAGGCGCGCCACGATGCGTACTGGGCGGGCATGAACTATGTGCCGGGCAAACAGGCGTTCTCGACCGACACCTGCGTGCCGATCTCGCGCCTGGCAGATTGCGTCGCCGCCGCCAAGGACGAGGTGGCCAAGAGCGGTCTGGTCTGCATGATCGTGGGCCACGTCGGCGACGGCAACTTCCACGTGCTGATCACCTTCGATCCGAACAGCAAGGCAGAGCGCGAGCGCGCCGAAGTCGCGGCCGACCGCATCGCCCACATCGCGATCGGCATGGGCGGCACCTGCACCGGCGAGCACGGCATCGGCATCCACAAGCTCG
>CAYMSY010000107.1:1497-8846 GCA_964393195.1 uncultured Alcaligenaceae bacterium
CTAGCCAGCAAATTTCTCAAACATCCGCTATCGCAAACCCATAAATTAGTTGGCCCTCCAATTCACCAACAAGAGCTCATATGGCCTACACCTTGCTGATCGGCAACAAGAACTACTCGTCGTGGTCGCTGCGACCCTGGCTGCTGCTGCATGCCTCGGGCATTGCTTTCACCGAAGAGAAACATCTGTTCGAGACACCCGAGTTCGCCGCGGAAATTTCTTCACGCAAGCGTTCGCCGAACGGTCGTGTGCCGGTGCTGGTTGACGGCGACGTGAAAGTGTGGGACTCACTGGCAATCGCCGAGTACCTTGCGGAACGTCATCCTGATCTTTGGCCTGCCGACGCTGCAGCTCGCGCGCATGCCCGCAGCGCGTGTGCGGAAATGCATTCGAGCTTCGGCGCGTTGCGCAACTGGATGCCAATGAACGTGCGCCGCAGCTACCCGATTGTGACGCCACGTGACGATGTGCAGAAGGATATCGACCGCATGCAGGCGCTATGGACCGAAGCACGCGGCAGATTCGGCGCTGGCGGTCCATTTCTCTATGGCACGTTCAGCAATGCAGATGCCTACTTTGCGCCGGTGGTGTTCCGATTCAATACTTACGGCGTGAAGTGTTCGCCTGCCGTTGCAGACTATATGAAGACGATGCTGTCGCACCCTTCGATGCAGCAATGGATCACTGACTCGAAAGCGGAGCCGCAGGTGGTTGACCATGAAGAGCCGGAATTCCTTTACGAAACGACAAAGGTTTGACATTGCCGTTGGTGCAGCCTGTGCTGCACCTTAATCTAGTGCCATGACTATATGACCATAGACACCTGGAAATCACAGATCAAGGAGGCTGCTGCTCGTGGGCACAAGCTTGCCATTCGCGGCAGCGGCAGCAAATCGTTCTGCGCGTCGCGCGCCTTGTCGGAAACCGGCGAGGTGCTGGACACGCGAGCCTACATCGGCATCGTGGAATACGAACCTAACGAACTGGTTATCGTCGTTCGCTGCGGCACACCCCTGTCCGAGGTCGAGGCAGTGATGGCAGATTCGGGACAGATGCTGGCCTTCGAGCCACCGCAGTTCGGCGATGGCGCGACCGTCGGCGGTACAGTCGCGGCTGGCCTCTCGGGGCCGCGTCGACCATACGCCGGATCGGTGCGGGACTTTGTGCTCGGCTGCAAAGTGCTGGACGGCAAAGGCGATCATCTGGCCTTTGGTGGCAAAGTGATGAAGAACGTCGCCGGCTTTGATGTTTCTCGCCTGATGACCGGTTCGATGGGAAGCCTCGGGGTTGTTACCGAAGCGGCCTTCAAATGCCTGCCATTGCCCAAGACCCAACAAACCCGGGTCTTTGACCTGGATGCAGTGTCGGCTGTCATTGCAATGAACCGCTGGTATGCGGAGGCGAATCCCATCACTGCGGCGACCTGGGTCAACGGCAAGCTTCACATTCGCCTTGCGGGTGCAGAACCGGCCGTGAATTCATCTGCCGCCAGGCTCGGCGGTGAATTGCTCGGCGACGATGTGGCGTGGTGGCGTGACTGGCGTGAACAGCAGCATGCGTTCTTCGCGGGGGAACACGCGCTGATTCGCGTGGCCTGTCGTTCTAATGCCCCGTGGGGAGATATCGCCAATGGCCCGGAGCAGCAGGCCATGGAATGGGGAGGGGCGTTGCGCTGGCTGAAGACCTCGCTTGATGCGCTGCCCGCGATTCGCGAATGGGCTCGGGCAGAAGGCGGGCATGCAACAGTCTTTCGTGGCGCCGCCTCCGATACTGATCGCGCGGCACCGCCTCAGCCTGCACTCGCCGGGATTCAGGCGAAAGTCAAGCAGAGCTTTGATCCATACAACATATTCATGCCCCTGTAGGCGTGTCGCGGCGGCGATAAGCCACACGCAGGCTTGTGCGTCACAGGCAAGGCCCAAACAGATCGAAAGCAATTACACCCGCCATGCAAACCAATCTCGCTGATTTCATCAAGAACACCGCAGAGGGGCGGGAAGCCGACGCCATTCTGCGCTCGTGCGTGCATTGCGGCTTCTGCACGGCGACCTGTCCGACCTACCAGGTGCTCGGCGACGAGCTTGATGGCCCGCGTGGTCGCATCTACTTGATCAAACAGGTGCTGGAGGGCGTAGAACCAACAAGCAAAACACAACAGCACCTCGACCGCTGCCTCACCTGCCGCAACTGCGAAAGCACCTGCCCAAGCGGGGTGCAGTACGGCCGTCTCGTTGATATCGGTCGAGCAGTGGTTGAGCGCAAGGTGGGACGTAGTACGAAGGAGACTTTGCAGCGGCGAATGCTGCGCATGGGACTGCTGAGCAAAAGGGGATTCGCTGCGGCGCTCGCGCTCGGCCGCTTGGCCAGACCGTTGCTGCCTGCGTCACTCAAAGCAAAAGTACAGCCGCGACGCTCACCAGGCATCTGGCCGATAACGCAACATTCACGGACGATGTTGCTGCTTGACAATTGCGTGCAGGACGCGCTTGCCCCGTCAATCGATGCGGCCGCTGCACGCGTGCTGGATCGTGCGGGCATCACGCTCAAACGGGTTTCGGCAGGCGGTTGTTGCGGCGCGCTCTCGCATCACCTGAATGCGCATGACGAGGCCCTTGCCAAAGTGCGCGCCAACGTTGATGCATGGTGGCCATACATTGAGAGGGGGGCTGAAGCTATTGTGGTGACTGCGTCCGGCTGTTCGGTGATGGTGAAAGACTACGGTCATTTCATGCAGCACGATCCCGCCTATGCGGAAAAGGCCGTGCGAATCGCCACACTGGCGAAAGATGTCTCCGAGGTGATCGCCGACGTCTGGCCACAGCTGAAGAGCAGCGTCAGCGCAAAAGCAGAGACCATCGCCTATCACCCCCCGTGCACCTTGCAGCACGGCATGAAACTCAAAGGTGGTGTGGAAAGGCTGCTTGCGGATATGGGCTACACGCTCGCTACCGTTGCTGATAGTCACTTGTGCTGCGGTTCTGCGGGTACCTACTCGGTGCTGCAACCGGAGATCAGCCACGAACTCAAATCGCGAAAGCTGAAATCGCTAACGGCCGGTGCGCCGATGCAGATCGCCACCGCCAACATCGGTTGCATGACGCATCTGCAAAGCGGGACCAATCTAGCGGTGAAACACTGGATCGAGTTGCTTGACGAACGGCTGGCGATTTAGGCTCAGCTTCGCCGCGAGGTGCGCGCCATGATGTCATGATGGTCGTGGTGGAGCCGCTCCTACAATTAAGTGATGACCCGCGCCGACTACAAGCACTTCCTCACCATTCCCACCCGCTGGATGGACAATGACATCTATGGTCACGTCAATAACGTCGTTTACTACAGCTGGTTTGATACCGTCATCAATGAATATCTGATTCGCATCGGCGGTCTTGACATTCACAATGCATCCGTCGTTGGCTTCGCAGTCGATTCCGGGTGCACCTACCGGAAAAGTTTTTCCTTTCCGGAACCGGTACATGCGGGTCTGTGTGTCACGAAACTGGGTAACAGCTCGGTGCGCTATGAGGTGGGCCTTTTCGGCGAGGGTGACAACGAGCCGCGGGCAACCGGATTTTTCGTGCATGTGTTTGTAGATCGTGCCGCCAGCAAGAGCGTGCCGATCCCGCCACCAATTCGCGCGGCGCTGGTCGCAATCCTGGCAACCCCGTAACCGCGATGTAGCTTAGCGAGATCGCGCTATTTGTTGATTGAATCAAGGCGGTTCTTGATTCCACTGTGCGGCACCGAGGCTACGAAACCAAGCGAGACACCATGTTGAAATCATCCGAACCCGCATCCATTGTGCAGCGGCAGCTTGATGCGTACAACGCCCGCGACATCGACGCCTTGATGGCAACTTATGCCGAGGATGTCGAACACTACGAGTTCCCGTCCACGCTGGTTGCGACAGGCGCGAGCGAAGTGCGTGCCCGCCTGTCGGTGCGCCTGCGGGAACCCGATCTGCACGCCCGTCTGCTTGGACGCACGGTGATGGGCAAGCTTGTGATCGATCACGAGATTGTTACCCGCAATTTCCCGGAAGGTATTGGCAGCATCGAGATGATTGCCATGTACGAAGTGAGCGGCGACCGGATCAGCCGGAGCTGGTTCAAGTTTGGCGAGAAGCGGATTGAGGTGTCGGCGTAGCGCGTTTACGAGCAACCGGGTTACATGATTCGCGATGTTGAGTCACTGTCAATCTCCGCAATCATCCGCGCAACGCGCTGCTCGATCTGTTCGGTCGACAGTTTTTCGCGCAGGCGCTCAACCATCAGTGGAAATGAAAATGGCGTGGGCCGTTCGCAATGCATCAGAAGTGCTTTGCTGCCGCGCAGTCGAAGCAGCGCGGCAGCGAGACGGGACGCCTCCAGTTGCCGCTCCAGTACTTCGCGCACGGCCTGCTTGAGCAGCAAATTTTCGCTATCGTAAGTGGTGAACACGTCGTAGAGCAGGCCGCTTGATGCCTGCAACTGTTTGCTCGATTTGTTCTGTCCTGGATAGCCCTGGTCGATCAGACCAGCGACACGTGCGATCTCGCGAAATTGCCGCTTGCCGAGTTCGGCGGCGTTAAGTCCGGTGAGCATGTCGGCCTCGACATGGCGTGAATCGAGCAACTCGCGTAGCGCCGTTGCGTCAATCGATACCTCGGTCGGAGAAAGCAGCTCAAAGCCGTAATCGTTGATCGCGATTGAAAAAGTCTTTCCTAGTTCCGGGTGTTTTTTTGCGAGCCGAAAACTGAACAAGGTCGCGAGCCCAAGATGCACCAGTCTGCCCTCGAACGGGTAAAAAAACAGGTGCCAACCCTCGCGACTCTTGAGCGATTCAACCAGCCATTCCTTCATGTCAGGCAGCGCGGATAGTCGTGATTGCAGAGCAAAAATAGGCTCGCATAGCCGCATTTCCGGGGTCGAGTAAACACCATGCTTCGCTTCGGCAATCAGCTCGCGCGTCGCGCCGGCAAGCTGTGTGGAGAGCGGCATCTTGCCACCTGCCCAGCGTGGTACGAGGTTGCGCTTTTTCGTGGCCCGGCGCACGTAAGCAACCATTTCGCGGACCCGGATGAACTCGACGACACGACCGGCGAAAATGAACGCATCGCCCGGATTAAGCCGTGCAATGAAATCTTCCTCCACATGGCCGAGTCTTGCGCCGCCGAGAAACTGCACGGTGATCGACGCTTCGGACACGATGGTGCCGATATTCATGCGGTGGCGTGACGCGATACGACGGTCGGTCACGACATAGCGACCGCTCGCTGGATCGATCACTACCTTGTGGTAATCCGGGTAGGCCGACAGTGATGCGCCGCCGCGGGTGACAAAGTCTAGGCTCCACTGCCACTCTTCGTCGGTGAGATTGAGATAGGTAAAGCTGGTTTCGATCTCGGCTCGTAGTTCGTCCGGCGCAAAGCCACCGCCGAGCGCACAGCTCACCATGTGCTGCGTGAGCACGTCCAGTGGGCGCCATTGCTTCTGGCTATTGCCGGGACCACCAATCAAGCCGCCACTGCCCAGCGGAACGCGTGACTCAATGTGTCGCGCGTCCGCTGCCTGACGCGCCGCCGCCGCCTCCACCAGTTCCAGTGCATGGGTTGGCACAACAGTCACGCGGCTTTTCGCACCGGGTTGATGGCCGCTGCGCCCCGCGCGTTGCAGCAAGCGTGCGATGCCTTTCGGCGAACCGATCTGCAGGACCTGTTCGACTGGCCGAAAGTCCACACCGAGATCGAGCGAACTGGTGCATACCACCGCACGCAACAGTCCGCTGCGGATACCTTCCTCCACGTACTCGCGTGTCGCGCGGTCCAGCGAGCCATGGTGCAGTGCAATCTGCCCTGCCAGATCGGGCTTGGCATCGAGTAGCGCCTGATACCAGAGCTCCGTTTGCGAGCGTGTATTGGTGAACACCAGCGTGCTCTTGCGCTCTTCGATTTTCGCGATCACGTCGGGCAATTGCCGCAAACCGAGATGCCCGCCCCACGGAAAGCGCTCAATCGTTGCCGGCATCAGCGAGTCGATCACGATGTCCTTGTCGATCTTGCCGCTGATCAGCACGCCATCGCCCGCGAGTGCTGCATCCGGGCCGATCAGCACCCGCATCGCCTCATCAAGGTTGCCCAGCGTCGCGCTCATGCCCCAGGTTTGCAAGGAGCGCCGTGTGCGTTTCGCCTCACCGCGCAAACGTGTCAGACAAAGCTCCAGCAGCACGCCGCGTTTCGACGATAACAACTCATGCCATTCATCGACGATCACCGTTCGCAGGCTGCCCAGCCGCTCGCGCCAGTCGGCCTTGGTCAGCATCAGCGCCAGCGATTCCGGCGTGGTGACCAGCACCGTCGGTAGTCGGCGATCCTGCTTTGCCCGCTCGCTGGTGGAGACATCCCCTGTGCGCAGTCCAACGCTCCACGTCGGTTGCATTGCGGACGCGGCGTCCTTGAGGCTCAGGGTGGTATCGGCTGCCAGCGCTTTGAGCGGCGTGACCCAGAGAATCGTAATCGGTGGCGCGAGTTTTTCTGTGCCCGACGGCCCCAATGCACAGGCTGCGCAGAAAGCCGCGTAGGTTTTTCCGAAGCCTGTTGGCGCGTGAATCAGTCCGCTCTGACCCGCCGCATAAGCGGCCCAGGACTCGCGCTGAAACGCAAACGGCGTCCAGTCTCGGCTCGCGAAGAACGCCTCGGCGCCGGCAACGGTGGCGGCGGGCTTCGGGCGATGCGGGCGGATGGGGGCGGTGGCTGCTTCCGGCACGAGCAAGCTTCAATCTGGCAGACTGGATAAACAGACAGTTTAGCGCTGCCTTAGACTTGGTGCCCGACGACGATGTGCGCAAGACGCAGGAGTGACTCAGCCGTGGTGTACGTAGACGATGCCGGAATCATGAAGCACGACCGTGCGTGGTTTCACCTCGTCGCAGACAGTCTCGGCGAGCTACACGATTTCGCCGCCGCGCTGGGATTGCCGGAGCGCGCCTTTCATCGTGGCGCGCGACACCCGCACTACGATGTCCCTGACGATCTGCGCCAGCAAGCACTCGATCAGGGTGCACTGTCGATCAGCACGCGCGACGCCGTGCGTATCAGCCGCAAGATGCGCATGACCTGATCGGCGCTGGCGAGTTTTGTCGGTTAACCGCGCAAGCCGATGCAATTGCCCCACGGGTCGCGCACCTGACACATACGTTCGTTGTTTTCGATGACGCCGGGGCCACGATAGAGCGTGGCGCCGAGCGATTGCATGTGTGCGAGCGTCGCATCGAAATCATCGGTCGCCCAGTACACCACGCTGCCCGCCGCGCCTGAGGTCACCTTTTCGTCGGCTGGATGGAATTCGATCTGGATGCCATCGATTTCGAGGCAT
>CAYMSY010000108.1:0-8775 GCA_964393195.1 uncultured Alcaligenaceae bacterium
CCCACCAGGCGGGCGCTTCAAATTGACCCAATCCCGATTCCGTAATTGTTGGCACATTCGGGAGTTCCGGGCTGCGCCTGGCGGTGGTCACGGCGAGTGGCCGCACACGGCCGCTGTCGATGTGAGGCTTGATGACAAACACCGAGCCGATGACCAGCGGCACATGGCCACCCACGGCGTCCTGCATCATCGGACCGCCGCCCTTGTAAGGTACGTGCTGCCAGTCAAGGCCGTTGCTTTTTCCGAGCAGCGTCATCGCCAGATGGCCAAGGCTGCCGTTGCCAATCGTGCCGTAGCTCACGGGTTTGTTTGCCTTGAGATCGGTCACGACGTCGCCCAATACTTTGTACGGAGAGGTGACAGGCGTAGCAATCGCCATTGCGGCGGTGCCGATCAGGGAGATGGCCGCCAGGTCTTTCTTGGTGTCGTACGGCAGACCGGCAATGAGCGCGGGATTGACCGCATGCGAGTCAAACACGACGGCGAAGGTGTAGCCGTCCGCCGGCGATTGCGCGACGAAGGCCGCACCGATTGAGCCCGACGCGCCGCCCTTGTTTTCCACGATGACGGTTTGTCCGAGCTGCGCCTGCAGCGGTTGCGACAGGATGCGCGCCACCTGATCGACCGATCCGCCCGGCGGGAAGACGGCGACGAGCTTGATCGGTTGTTTGGTGGGCCACGCCTGAGCAAATACGGCTGCGCATGCCAGCGATGCTGCCGCGAGTGCAATGATTTTTTTCATGAGTCTCCGTCCTTTTTCCGCCGCCCGGTCGTGATGACGCGCACGAGGCGCGCGCCGCACTTAGGCAGCGCCGAGGCGATGTTTCAGCAAGCGTATCGCGCTTGACGGGGTGGTGAGTACGGGCAATCCCGAGGCGGCTTCGACTGCCGGTGCAGCGCGAGCCATGCTGAACTGCGCCAGTGCGATGACGCTCACCCCTTGTGCTCTGAGGCGTTGCGCTGCTGCAACGACCGCGTCGTCGTGCGCCGGCCCGTCACCTGCGTTGAGGGCGCGCATGGCGTCCGCGACCAGTTCAGTCTTGAGCGGCACGGTTGACGGAAACTCGGGGGGCATCGATACCAGCGTGGGTGCGAACGATGCAATCAGTCCGACCGGCTGTCCATTTGTCCGAACCGGATCGGTGGCGTCCGCGATCATGGCTTCATTCGGCTTCAGCACCGGGATAGCGGCGTGCTTTCGCGCGACCTGCTCAATGCACGAGCCAAACGCTGAGCAGGTAAACAGAATGCCTTGCGCTCCGGTGTGGACCGCGTAGTCGGCGAGCGTCTCGAAGCGGCGATGCATGGTTTCGTCGAGCAGGCCATCGTGCGCGGCCAGATCGGCTGACAGCGAGTCATCCAGCAGATTCATCCGGGTGGCTTGCGGCCACAGCCGGTCAAATGCGTCATTGATCGGTGCGACGGAATGCACCAGCGCGTGGATCAGGGCTATGCGCATTTGGAGACCTGAGCGACGATCAGACGATCATCGGGCGGTCGGACTGCTCGTTCTCGCCCATGTCCGCCGGGAAGTGCTCGCGCAGCAAGTCGCCAATCGTATTGATGCCTTCGGTGAGACCCGCTTCAAACTCGCCTTTGACGAAGCGAGCTTCCATTGTGCGGCAGATCGTTTCCCACTGCGCCGCCGTAATGCGATTGTTGAGGCCGCGATCAGCAACGATTTCGACATCGCGTTCGGCAAATAACAGATAAATCAGCACGCCGTTGTTGTGCTCGGTGTCCCACACGCGAAGTTGCGAAAACCATTCGAGCGCACGCGCACGCGGGCCGATGTGCTTGACGTGCAGCAACGGCCACGAAGCTTCAACGACCAGACGGATTTGCCCGCTGGAGCCCCGTTCGGCCATGCCAACGGTGCGCTCCAGCGCGTCCATTGACGCCGTCGGCAGCGCCTTGCGAACGGTGCGGCGCGATGTCAGCGCGTGTGCGAGCAGACGATTTTTCATTCGCTGCTGCCTCCGCTGTCACCGCCACCACTGTCTCCACCGCCATCGCCCCAACCGCCGGATGCACCGCCGCCACCGAAACTGCCACCGCCGCCACCCCAGCTGCTGCCACCACCACCGCCACCACCGGATGACCAGCTCCCGCCGCCGGAACTCCAGCCGCCGTAACCGCCGCCGCGGCCGCGGTTAAGGCCGCGTCCCCCGAGCGGTGAACGGCCAAACGAACCGAATATGCTGCGCAGGATGCTGGCAAGGACAAAGCCGATGAATCCGGCGGCGCCGGCCGCCGGCAGGGAATTCGTAAACAGGAAGGTGCCGACGCCAGCAACACCCCCGACGATGATTCCGGGCAGCATGAAAGACAGCACTGCGAGCACGCCCAGCAGGACGGGCGCCATGCCGAACAGCGATTCGATGGTGGATTCAGTCGCATTGGCATTGTGACTGTTGGTCCACTGCCCCTTCTCGTTGACTGTATTGCTCTCGGCCTTGTTTTCCTTCGCTACAGCAAGCTGGATTTTGTCGATGCCGGCATCAATGCCCTGCGCAAATTGCGCCTTCTTGAAATAGGGCGTGATCACTTCACGGATGATGCGTTTGGCCTCCACGTCCGGCAGCGCGCCCTCCCAGCCGTAACCGACTTCGATACGCAGCTTCTTTTCCTTCATCGCGACGATCAGGATGGCGCCGGTGTCCTTGCCTTTCTTGCCGATTTTCCAGGTTTCCCCGACGCGAATGCCGTACTGGTCGATGGTTTCCGGTTCGGCAGTCTTGACGATGAGCACGGCGAGCTGGCCGCCGGTCGCCTGCTCGAAGGCCGCAAGTTTGGCTTCAAGCTCCTGCCTGGCCGAAACGCCGAGAACGCCCGCTGCGTCAGTGACGCGAGAGGACAGTGCAGGGATCGGCGCCATATCCTGTGCGAACGTTTGGACCGCGCACAGAAGCGCGGCGCACGCGAACGCCCACGCACGCCAGAGCGCAGACGCCGCGCGCGCGGACGGGGGGAGCAAGGAGCCAGATGCAGTCATCAAACCCGCTACCTGAAAAAATCCGCGCGTCATTGCGACGCGCGACTGGCTGGGCAGATTGAAGAACTTACGGCTTGGCCGGAGCAGCCGGTGCCGGTTTGTTGAAATCAACTTTCGGCGCTGACTTGATTTCGGCTTCGTTTTCGACCGTGAACTGCGGCTTCTCCTTGAAACCGAACACCATCGCGGTCAGGTTGGTCGGAAACGACACCACCGAGTTGTTGTAGGTCTGAATCGATTTGATGTAGCGGTTGCGCGCCACCGTGATGCGGTTCTCGGTGCCTTCGAGCTGCGCCGTCAGGTCGCGGAACAGCGCGTCGCTTTTAAGGTTCGGATAATTCTCGGCGACAGCAAGCAGGCGGCTCAACGCACCCTGCAACTGGCCTTGCGCCGCAAGGAAATTCTTGAAGGCGACCGGATCGTTGACGAGTTCCGGCGTTGCCTGGATGCCGGTCGCCTTGGCGCGGGCTTCCACCACTTTGGTCAGCGTGTCCTGCTCCTGTGCGGCGTAACCCTTGACCGTATTCACGAGATTCGGAATCAGGTCGGACCGGCGCTGGTACTGGTTCAGCACCTCTGACCATGCAGCCTTGATCGACTGGTCGCCCTGCGCCATGTCGTTGTAGCCGCAACCCGTCAGGCTGAATGCCGCAGCGATGGTGGCAAGAACCAGAAAAATTCGTTTCATTGTGATCTTCCTCCGCTGGCGCCCACAGCAAGATTAAGAGAGCGCGTTAATGACGATGCCCGCAATATGCCCGCACTACCGCCGATTTTCAAGGGACTGCGTTACCGGGGCGATCAGGGCACCAGCGCGCGGGCCTTCATCAGATCGTCCCAGGCCTTTGCCTTTTCCAGCGGCGAGCGCAGCAGGTAGGACGGATGATAGGTGACAACGACCGGAATTGACTCGTACTGGCCGCCACTTGCGCGCATCGCGCCGACGGTATCTTCACGATTGAGCAGTGTTTGCGCGGAAAATTTGCCGGCCGCTAGCAAAAGCTTGGGCTGAGCCAGCGCGATTTGCCGCTTCAAATAAGGCTCACAGGCAGAAATCTCATCGGGTTCGGGATTGCGATTGCCCGGTGGGCGGCATTTGATGACATTGGCGATATACACGCCGTCGCCACGTTTTTTGCCGATCGCGGCGAGCATGGCGTCGAGCAACTGCCCTGCCTTGCCGACGAAGGGCTGGCCACGTTTGTCCTCGTTTTCGCCGGGCGCTTCGCCAATGATCATCCACGCCGGAGAACGGTCGCCGACACCGGGCACGGTGTTTGTGCGCGTCTTGCAGAGTTTGCAGGCGGTGCAGTTCGCGATGCTTTCCGTCAACTCGTCCCAGGACATCTGCGCAATCGCCGCCGCGCGCTCGACGCCGGAACCTGCTGTCGTGTCCGATTCTGGCGTGACTGCCTTGCCGGCGACTGCTGGCGGCTCGGCCGCGACTCTGCGAGTGGCCGGTTGCGTGCCCTGCGTCGCGGCGACACGAGCTTCAGGCGCCGAACCACGGGCTGTCCAGATCGGTGTCAGTCCGATTTCCCGCAGGATGACTTCGCGCGTGTTCATGGCTGAAGCGTTACCTGCATGAGCCAGGCGTCCTCGCGCTCACCGTCGTGCGCGCCATTCGGGTAATACTTGCGGCGCAGTCCGGTCTGCACAAAACCGCGCGACGCGTAGAAAGCCTGTGCGGACTGATTCGACGCGCGCACCTCGAGATGCACGATTCTCGCCCCGCTCGCGTAGAGGCGATGCGACAGCTCGTTCCAGAGCAGCATCGCCACCCCCTGCCGACGTTGTTCCGGCAGCACGGCGATCAGCAGCAGCTCCGCTTCATCGAGCAATAGCCGTGCGACGGCGAAGCCGCAAATGCTTCCATGCTCGCGTGCCACGAGACAGAGGTAACCCGAGGCCAGTGCATCCTGAAAATTGCGCTCGGTCCACGGATGGGAATTGGATCGACGCTCGATCTCCATGACGACCGGAAAATCTTCCGAACGCATGAGATCAATGACTGCCGTCGAGAAACTGAGCGTGTTCATCGTGCCAAAGCTCGCGCCGCACGTTCGGCCTCGGTCTGTGCCACATTGTTACGAACATAAATTGGCTCAGCGTCAGCGGCGGCAACGGTTTCGCCACGCGCCAGCTTGCGTGCGGCAACGCGGGCAACGCCATGCGCCCACAAGGCTTCGCTGGCCGCGATCTCGTCGGCGCCAGCACGACGAAATCTGTCAGCGGTCGACGTCGCAATCAGCGGTGCACCGGAGCCAAGCAACAGCGCGTCTTCCGGCGGTCGGAATGCGTTGGCTGCACCGACTGCCGTGGTGGCGAGCCGCTGAAGTTCGCCACTTGCATCCCGTGCAAACGACGCGAAAAAAATCTCGTTCATGCGCGCGTCCAGCGCAATGCTGACGCATCCTGCGTCGCAGGTTTCGGCCAGCGCTTGCAGTGAGTCGACGGCAATCAGCGGCTTCTGCCACGCGTAGGCGAGTGCTTGTGCGGTCGCACATGCAGTGCGCACGCCGGTAAACGATCCGGGCCCGGCACCGAAGGCGATGGCATCGACGTCGCGCAGCGAAAAGTTTGCAGCCGTCTGTACGCGTTCAATCGCCGGCAGCACCCAGGCCGACAATTTTGTTTCATCGCGAACGAACTCGCCAAACACATGATCCGGCCGCGCATGGTCCGGCATCAGCACGATGGCGCCAATGTGGGCAGAGGTTTCGATGGCGAGGATGGTGGACATTGCCGGCCATTTTAGGTGCGCGGCTGGTTGCGGTGGCTGCCCATAAAATCGCAGGCTTCGTCGGCGCTGGCTGACTTATCCGCTGCTCGCGCTGTCGAAACTGCATCATGTCCTTGACCCTGACCATTGAATCCACGGACCACGAGGGGCAGGGCATCGCCCGCAACGAAGGCAAGACGGTGTTTGTCGAAGGCGGGTTGACCGGGGAAACGGTTCAGGTCCGTATCACGCGATCAAAGCCGAACTACGACAAGGCCGTGGTCGAGCAGGTGCTCGCGGCAAGTCCGTTCCGCGTAGACCCGGCCTGTCCGCACTTCGGCGTTTGCGGCGGCTGCAGCATGCAGCATCTCGACGCCCGGGCGCAGGTTGCGGCGAAGCAGCGCGTGCTGGAGGACAACCTGAAACACATCGGCAATGTGAAGCCGGAGCAGATCTTCCCGCCGATAGAGGGGCCGCACTGGGGCTATCGCCACCGGGCGCGGCTGTCGGTGCGCCACGTCGAGAAAAAAGGCGGTGTGCTGGTCGGATTTCACGAGAAAAAGTCGAGCTACGTCGCGGACATGCGCGAATGTCGCGTGCTGCCGCAGGAAGTGTCTGACCTGCTGGTACCTTTGCGCGGACTAATCGCGACCTTGAGCATTCGTGACCGCGCGCCGCAGATCGAGTACGCACAGGGCGATGGCGTGCCGATGCTGGTGTTGCGCCATCTGGAGCCGCTGTCAGAGGCTGATATGGCCTTGCTGCGGGCTTTTGCGGCTGAGCATCAGGTGCAGTGGTATTTGCAGCCGAAAGGGCCGGAAACGGCGCATCCGCTGCCGGGCGAAGAACACACCTTGGGCTATGCGCTCACCGAGTTCGGCCTGCGCTATCGCTTCCAGCCGACCGAATTTACGCAGGTCAACCCGCACATCAATGCCATGCTGGTGCGACGGGCGATGCGTTTGCTGGATTTGCAGCCGACGGATCGCGTGGGCGACCTGTTTTGCGGCCTGGGCAACTTCACGCTGCCGATTGCCCAGCGTGCAGCCTTTACCTTCGGCATCGAGGGCTCCGCCGGGCTGATCCAGCGGGCGCGCGACAACGCGGCGGGCAACGGACTGGCGGAGAAGACGGACTACGCGGTGGCGAACCTGTTCGAGATCGCGGACGACTGGTTTGACGGACTGCCGCAACTCAACAAACTGCTGATCGACCCGCCGCGCGATGGCGCGTTGGCGGTGGTCAAAGCGCTGCCGGAGGCTGCATCCGGGCGCTTGGAACGACTGGTCTATGTCAGCTGCAGCCCGTCCACGCTGGCGCGCGACGCTTCGATTCTGGTCCATGAAAAGGGCTACCGCCTCGTGGGCGCAGGCGTTGCCAACATGTTTCCGCACACGGCGCACGTGGAGTCCATCGCGCTGTTTACGCCCTGAAAGCAGCGGTCACAACAACTTTACGACGACGTCATTTAGCATCGTTTCAAAGCGACAGCACCTGCTGTGCTGATGCAGTAAGTTATTGATTTATAAGGATTTGTGAATCCCGGGCAAAAAAAAGCCGGGGTTTTGCCCCGGCCTCAAATTGCTGTTGATTCTAACTAAGTCACCCCAGAAACTATACCGAGCGAGGGTCTCTCGCACGTCATAACCCCTGATTTGACCAGACGATTATAGCCACAGCAATTTGCCCAAAAAAAGCCTGACGGCGGGCAAAACGGAAGGCATTTGCGTCTGTTGTAGCAGCGTCACAACTGCGTCGCTGAATTGCGACAGGGGGTATTTTCTTTGGTCAGCTTTTCCATGAAATGACGTTTGCAAAGGGCATAGACGCAAGAATAAGCATAAGTCGACTATTGATCATATTTAATCGCAAGCCCTATCAAATAGTCGTTACAGCAGAAAGCTGTTGAGCTTCGCACTTTAAACGCGGTAACGCGGCAGTCATTGCACGAATATTGCTGTGATGCAGCAAAAATCACTTCGTCAACGGCGGAACGGGCCAATTTGGCTCAAACTGGATTGCAACGGTGCGACTACTGCTCCTTCACGATACCGAGCATGACTTACCGGCGATCGAGTCGGTGCTGTCGGCTCATGGTTATCGCGTCAAGAGCGTCGCGGCCAATGCCCTGACGATTGAGTCGGAAATTGCCGCGTGGAACCCGGAAGTCATCCTGATCGCTGCCGACAATGCGGCGCGCGACATGATTGAACAGATTTGCGTGATGACCCAGTTCCGGGAGCGCCCGATCGTCATGTTCACCGAGGATGATGACCGCGACGCCATGCGTTCAGCAATGCAGGCGCGGGTCGCCGCCTATGTTGTCCGCGGCATGAAGCCGGAGCGTTTGCGTTCGGTCATTGACGTTGCGCTGGAGCGGTTCCGTCAGGATCAGCTTCAATACGCCGAATTGGCCGCCATAAGCCGCGCGGCCGAACGCCGGCAGGACGAGCAACGCGTCCTGGCGCAGGCAAAAGCGCTGCTGCGCCGACGCGGCATGACCGAGCCGGAAGCCTACGCCGCACTGCGCTCGCAGGCGATGCAGGAGCGCTGCACCGTCGCCGAGATCGCCGAACGGCTGGTTGCGGCGCGGTCGAACGGTGCATGAGCGCCATCATGGACGCGGACGGCTTCAATTTGGTGCATTGCAGCATGCGCGCCTCGCTGTAATGCAAATCCTCACGCTGGCATGACTCTCGCTTAACAGTAACTGTAGCGATCAATGGCGATCGCAACAGTCTCTCCAGTCCGAACAATTCGCTTTTTACTTTGAGCACAGGGGCTCGTGACCGCAAGGTCGCGCGCCCCTTTTTCTTTTTCCGGAGTCCGCCATGAGCGCCGTCCTCAAGTTTGTCAATGAAACTCCCGTTACGTCCGAATCTGTCGCCGCGACCGACCCGGTGTCGGCCGGTCGCCGCAAGCTGGTGCAAACGGCCGGCGCCGCCAGCCTGATGTCGCTGGTGCCGCCGCTGGTACGTCAGGGCGCGTGGGCGCAGGGTTCGGACGCGCCCGAGAAAAAGGAGGTGAAGATCGGTTTCATTCCGCTCACCGACTGCGC
>CAYMSY010000109.1:0-2909 GCA_964393195.1 uncultured Alcaligenaceae bacterium
GCGGAGCGCATGATGGATCAGGCACGAATCCCTGTCCTCAATACGTCGACCAAGTCGATTGAAGAGCTTGCCACGACGATCCTGCACGAACGCAAGCTGGATCGCCATATTTTCTAGGGCGTGTTAACCCTAGGAACTCGCGGCAGCAATCGACAGTTGCACGGGCGGCGCCCCAGCAGCTTCGACTGCAACGATCGATTCCTTTTCCTTGCGGGAAAACTCGACCGTAACACGCAATCCGGCCACCCCCGGTTGCGCATTCCGCCGGTTTCGGAGCGTCAACCGGGCACCAACCGCGCTGCAAATGTCGCGGCATATGACGAGCCCAAGGCCACTACCCGTATTGGGGTCTCCCGAGGAAAACGGTTCAAACAGCTTCGCCTCACGTTCGCGGTCGAGGCCCGGCCCGGTATCCCACACCGACATCAGCACGGTACGGCCTGCCAGCACAATATCAATACCCAGCGCAGAACCGTACGGGGTATGCCGGATCGCGTTACTCAAGAGATTGCGGAACAGCTCACGGATCAACCACTCGTGCCCACTGACAACAATCGCGGTCTGCTCAGCGCCGGTTGGGGCATCAAGCGCGAAATCGAGCGTTTTGTCGGCCAGCAGTGGCGAGCACTCCACCACCAGCTCCCGCGCCATGCTGACCAGTTCAGTCTCGGGCGGCGTCTCCGGCGACTCACCTTCCAGCTGGGCCACTTTGGCGAGTGCCAGCATCTGGTTGGCCACGCGCGTCGCCCTGTCGACCGACTGCGCGAGCTCCGCGAATGCGACAGTGGGCGGAACATCGCCGCGCTGCGCGTTCTGCACCTGCGCCTTGAGCACGGCCAGCGGCGTACGCAGCTGGTGCGACGCATCGCGCACAAAGCGCTGCTGGTTGTCGAGCACCCGCTTGAGCCGTGCCATCACTTCGTTCAACGCCTCAACGATGGGGCGAAGCTCGCGCGGCGCCGGCGTTGTTACCGGCGCCAGCGAGTCCGGGGCACGTTGCAGCAATTCGTTACGCAACGCAGACACCGGACGCAGTCCGCGACCAATCAGCCACCAGATCAGGGCCGCCAGCACCATCAGAAAAATGACCTGACGATCTACCGTCGAGATCAGTGCCTGCTGCGCCAGCGCCTTGCGCAGCTCAAGCGTCTCCGCCACCTGCACGGTGACCATGCGGTAGGTCACACCGTCGTACACCGGCTGCAGCAGTGCGGCGACGCGGACCGGCTCACCCTCGAACGTGTCCTCATAAAACGACGCCAGCGCCGCATAAGGTGTGCGTTTGGGAAACACACCGTTGTGCGCCGGCAGTTCGAGATAGCCGGACAGGAAGCCACCGTCAAAGTCGCTCACGCGATAGACGATCCGACCGCGCGTTACCGCCTCGAACACCTCAAGCGTTGCATAGGGCAGCGAAGCGCTCAGTTTTCCCTCTTCGAACTTGACGGTGTCGCCAATCGCCCGCGCCGATGCCAGCAACGTGCGGTCATAGGCGACGTTGATCGACTGCAGCGTGTTCTGGTAAATCACCGTCGTGTCGATCACCAGAAACGTGACCAGCGCGCCGAGGATGAGCAGCGCCAGCCGGCGTCGGATCGACAGTTCCTGCACGGGCTATTCCGGTCGTTTTTCGCGGATCAGGTAGCCGACGCCGCGCAGCGCCACCAGCTCGACACCGAGGCCCGCAATCTTCTTGCGCAGGCGGTAGGCCACGACCTCGATCGCGTCAGGCTGGGCATCACGGCCATCGGCGAATACTTTCTCCCACAGGCGCTCGCGCGTGACCGCGTGTGCCGGTCGTTCCACCAGCGTAGCCAGCATTGCAAATTCACGGGCTGACAACTCCAGCGCATCACCATTGGCATAGCAGACGCCGGCCGACTCGTCGATGACCAGGGCACCGACATCGCGCTTGCCCGCGCTGCCCGGTCGACCGCGGCGCAACATCGCCTGCAGGCGCGCTTCCAGCTCATCGAGATCGAACGGCTTTGGCAGATAGTCGTCCGCACCGAGGCGCAATCCCTGAACGCGGTCACCCACTGTGCCACGCGCGGTGAGCACGATGACCGGCGTCGTGATGCCTTTGTCGCGGATGCCACGCAGCACATCAAGGCCGTCCATTTCCGGCAACGTGAGGTCAAGCACGATCGCCGAAAACGTCTCGCTGGTCGCACGATCCAGTGCTGTGCGGCCGTCCGTTGCCTGCGCCACGTTGAATCCGCGCCGTGACAGCGCGAGGGCCAGCGCCTGCGCCAGCGCCGGGTCATCTTCAACCACCAGCAGACGCGGTTTGTCGGTGCTTGACGATGTGTTCATATTGATGTCCCGGCCGGCACGATTGCTACGCCTCTGGTGAGCTTTTGCAGCCCGACGGCACAGGGCGCGTGGACAGCCAGCCGACAGTCCGCATTCCTACCATCCCTCTTCTGCAACAGCACAAGGAGACCCTCCATGAAAGCGATGTTACCGTTGTTACCGCCATGGTGGCGGGCGCTCGGTACCTTCATGCTGATCGCATTCATGGCAGGTTCCGCCCTGGCGCTGGACAAGGTCAACTTCACCATCGGCACCAACCCCGGCGGCGGCTACGACCAGACGGCGCGCGCCCTCGGACAGGCGATGCTTGATGCGGGCGTGGCGAAATCTGTCAGCTATGACAACAAGGCCGGCGCCGGTGGCACCATCGCACTGGCCCACTTTGTCGGCAACAATCGCGCCGACGGCAACGCCCTGATCGTCACCGGCGCGGTGATGGTTGGCGCCATCCTGCAAAACAAGCCGCCGGTTTCGCTCGCGCAGGCAGCGCCGGTTGCCCGCCTGTTCCACGAATACAACGTCTTCGTGGTGCCTGCCGGCTCCCCGCTCAAGTCGATGAAGGATCTCGTGGAACTGCTCAAGAAAGACCCCGG
>CAYMSY010000109.1:3009-8773 GCA_964393195.1 uncultured Alcaligenaceae bacterium
CCGGGAATCACGGCCGAACAGAAAAAAGCGCTGACCCGAGCCGTGGTCGCGGCCACTCGGCAAAAGTCATGGACCGAAGCCGCCACCAGCAATGCCTGGTCCCCGGCGCTTCTGACCGGCGTGGAATTTGAGAAGTTTGTCGATGCGGAACAAATCCGCATCGAGGCGTCCATGCGCGAGGTCGGGCTCATCAAGTAGCGCGTCACCTCGTGACAAAAAGGCATACAACTATCTCTTAAAACCCTTATTGCAAAGGGCATAGAGACCAAAAACGTCAAAAGTCGACTTTTTGCTATTTTCAAGCATAAGTCCTTCTTGAATGCGGCTTTTGATTAGAAGCTGTTGGCAAAAATCGAGTACAAAACAATCGCGCCAGCCGTCGCGACGTTGAGCGATTCGACGCCCGCCTCCATCGGAATCCTCAGTCCACCGCTGAGCGCTGGCAGGATGGCGGGGTTCAGCCCGTGGCCCTCGTTCGAAAGCACCAGTGCGCTGTTTTTTGAGAACTTTGCATCGAACAGCGACACCGTTTTTATGCCGCCGATGTCGCGTGGCAGCGTGGCCCAGCGCTCGCCCTTGAACGCAGCAAGCGCCGCAGGCAAATTGACGTCTTCGAGCACCTGCGTATGAAAGTGCGCGCCCTGTGAAGCACGCAGCGTTTTTACGCTCCACGCGAACGCGCAGCCCTTGGACAACCACACCTGCGCGACGCCGGCTGCGGCGGCCGTGCGAATCAGCGTACCGACATTGCCCGGATCCTGCACGTCGTCGAGTGCCAGCACAAAGCCTGTGCCGGCCAGCGCCGGCGCACTCGGCACGGCGGCGATCGCAAGCACGCCGGTCGGGCTCATCAGCGTCGAGAGCGAATCGAACAGCGCGGGCGCCACCAGCACCGCTTCGCGCGAGCGTTGCGCGAGGGCCGCCTGCGCGGGCGTCAGGGTACCGGCGCCGCCGCCATCACGGACAGCGATGATTTCCAGTGTGCCAACCCGCTCGACATAACTCTGCGCAAGGTGTTCGCCTTCGAGCAGGCACATGCCGTCACGCTTGCGGGCGGGCGCAGAACGCGAGAGCGCCGCGAAACGCTTGACCAGCGGGTTGTCACGCGAGGTAATGGTCTTGAGCGTCAAGGCTTCTTTGCGGCCGGTGGCGCTGCGGCAGCCGGCGACGTATTCGGAATCGTCCCCGCGGGCGGTGACAACTCCTTCACCTGAATCAGCGTTTCGCCTTTTTTGACCATGCCGAGTTCACTGCGGGCGCGCTCCTCAATGGCTTCGCCGGCTTTTTCAAGGTCGCGCACGTCGGCATCGAGCACCGCGTTCTTCTGCTTGGCGTCTTCGTTTTTCGCCTTCAGGTCCGACAGCTCCTGCTCCAGCGTATGCGCGCGCGGCACCGAGCCCTTGTCGAACCAGAGTTTGTACTGAAGCCCGATAAACATGAGCACCAGCGCGACAAAAATGACGCGGCCCATCATGCTGGTCGGCAATTGCTCATGAATCGAATGGCTCACCGCGAAGGCGTATCAGCGCTTGAACCGCGCAAACACGTCGGCGCCGGCGTAGCTCGCCACGTCGCCCAGGTCTTCCTCGATGCGGATCAACTGGTTGTACTTCGCCGTGCGGTCCGAGCGCGACAGTGAACCGGTCTTGATCTGGCCCGCATTGGTGCCCACGGCGAGATCGGCAATCAGCGAGTCCTCGGTTTCGCCCGAGCGGTGCGAAATCACATTGGTGTAGGCCGCGCGCTTGGCCATTTCAATCGCGGCAAACGTCTCCGACAAGGTACCGATCTGGTTGATCTTGATCAGGATGGAGTTGGCGACCCCTTTCTGGATGCCCTCTTTGAGGATTTTGGTGTTGGTGACGAAAAGATCGTCTCCGACCAGCTGCACCTTCTTGCCGAGCTTGTCGGTCAAAAGCTTCCAGCCGTCCCAGTCGCCCTCGGCCATGCCGTCTTCGATGCTCACGATCGGGTAGCGTGCGGCCCAGTCGGCCCAGAGATCAGTCAGCTCAGCGCTGGAGAGCGAGCGGCCCTCGCCTTCGAGCACGTACTTGCCGTCCTTGTAGAACTCGCTGGCGGCGCAGTCGAGTCCGAGCGCGATCTGCTCACCGGGCTTGTAGCCAGCCTTTTCGATCGCCTGCATCAAGAGCGTTAGCGCTTCCTCGTTCGATTTGAGGTCGGGCGCGAAACCGCCCTCGTCGCCCACCTGGGTCGGCCAACCTTTGCTGTCGATCAGCTTCTTGAGCGTGTGGAACACTTCCGCGCCCCAGCGCAGTGCTTCCTTGAAACTCGGCGCACCAACCGGCAGGATCATGAATTCCTGCAGATCGACCGAATTGTTGGCGTGCGCGCCGCCGTTGATTACGTTCATCATCGGCAGCGGCAGGCTCATTGGACCGGCGCCACCGAAATAGCGGTAGAGCGGCAGGCCGGCGTCTTCAGCCGAAGCTTTGGCGACGGCGCAGGAGACTGCGAGCATGGCGTTAGCACCCAGGCGCGACTTGTTCTCGGTGCCGTCAAGGTCGATCAGCACACGATCGATGCGCGTTTGCTCCTCGCCATCAAGCCCGAGCAGCGCTTCGCAGATTTCCGTATTGACGTATTCCACGGCCTTGAGCACGCCCTTGCCCAGGTAGCGGCTCTTGTCGCCGTCGCGCAGTTCGATGGCTTCACGCGACCCGGTGGAGGCCCCGCTCGGCACGGCCGCGCGCCCGGTGGCCCCGCTCTCAAGCACGACATCGGCTTCAACCGTGGGATTGCCGCGCGAATCAAGAATTTCGCGGGCGATGACATCAACAATGGCGCTCATGACATGTACTTTCTATTTTCGATTCTTTTTGGAGAGTTTTGACCAGACAACTATTCCGCCAAAGACCCCGACGACTAGTGGCAGCACGTAGGCCATCACCACACCGATCAGGACGCACGGCACCGATTCAATCCCGGTTCCGCACAGCTTGCGGGACATCGCCTCACCGATTCCGCCCGTCAGCGCAAGCCATAAGCCCACTGCGAGTGCGATTCCGGCGACAAGTCCCGCGACGATGTTCAAACGCCGTCGACAACAATCATGCTGAACTCGGCGGCGCCTTCACGCTCGGCGCGTGCCGCAACATACAGCGCCGAGTTGTAAAACGCCTCCGCCGCTTCACGCGTCGGGTATTCGACGATCACGACGCGCGGACGCGGCCACTCGCCTTCCATGACTTTCGGATTGCCGCCACGTACGATGAATTTGCCGCCGGCCGCCGCAATCGCAGCGGGCGAAAGCGCCATGTAGTTCTTGTACTTTTCCGGGTCGGTCACATTGACTGAGGCAATCACATAGGCGGTCATAGCTTGTGGGCTCCCGTGAGTTGATCTTCGGCGAACGGCTGTGACTTGACCACGCGGTCCAGCGCGACCAGTTGCTCAAGCAGCGCCTTCATGCGCGGCAGCGGCCAGGCGTTCGGACCGTCGCACAACGCGGTATCAGGCGTCGGGTGCGTTTCCATGAAGAGGCCAGACACGCCTGCTGCGACAGCGGCGCGGGCAAGAATCGGTACGTATTGCCGCTCGCCCCCGCTCGAAGTGCCCAGGCCTCCGGGCAATTGCACCGAGTGGGTTGCGTCGAATACCACTGGACAGCCGGTATCGCGCATGATGGCCACCGAGCGCATGTCGCTCACCAGATTGTTGTAGCCAAAGCTCACGCCGCGCTCGCAAACCATGATGGTGTCGGCGCCGCCGTTGGCTTCCTTGGCCTTGGCGACCACGTTCTTCATGTCGCCGGGCGCCATGAATTGACCTTTTTTCACGTTGACCGGCTTGCCAGTTGCGGCCACGGCTTGAATGAAATCGGTTTGTCGCGCCAGCAGCGCCGGTGTCTGCAGCACGTCGACAACGCTGGCAATTTCCGAAAGCCCTTCTTCCGTGTGTACGTCCGTGAGTACCGGTACACCAATCTGCCGTCGGACTTCGCCCAGAATGCGCAAACCCTCTTCACGACCAAGGCCACGGAAACCCTTGCTGCTGGAGCGGTTGGCTTTGTCGTAGCTGGACTTGAAGATGAAGGGAATGGCGAGCGCCTGGGTCATTTCCTTGAGCTTACCCGCCGTATCGAGCTGTAGTTGCTCGCTTTCGACGACGCAGGGGCCGGCAATCAAAAAAATCGGGTGATTGAGGCCGACCGTGAAGCCGCAGAGATTCATGCCTGCTCCAGTTCTGCCGGCGTACCGGCTTTCGCAGCGGACGCGCGCAGGTCGCGATGCGCCATGGCCGCAGCGACAAACGCCTTGAACAACGGATGGCCGCCACGCGGTGTGGAATTGAACTCGGGGTGATATTGCACGCCGATGAACCAGGGATGCGCCGTCACCGGATACTCCATGACTTCCACCAGATCCTGTACCGCCGAACGGCCGGAAACGATCAGCCCTTTCGCTTCGAACTGGGTCACGTAGTTGCTGTTCACCTCGTAGCGGTGACGATGGCGCTCGTTGATCTCGGTGCTGCCGTAGACCCTGGCCGCCAGCGATCCAGCCTTCAGCGCGGCCTTCTGGGCACCGAGACGCATCGTTCCGCCCTTGTCCGACGTGCGGTCACGCTTCTGCACAGCGCCTGTCGCATCCTGCCATTCCGTGACCAGCCCGACCACCGGATTTTTCGTGTTGTAGTCGAACTCGGTCGAATGTGCATCGGCAAGCCCGCAGACGTCGCGCGCAAACTCGATGATGGCGATCTGCATGCCGAGGCAAATGCCGAGATACGGCACCTTGTTTTCGCGGGCGTATTTCGCCGCCAGAATCTTGCCGTCGATACCGCGTTCACCAAAACCCGGGCCGACCAGAATCGCGTCCATGCCGGCGAACAGCGACGCGCCTTCAACCTCAATCTTTTCCGACTCGACGTACTTGATATTGACGCGGCAGTCGTTGTGGATGCCGCCCGCCTTCAGCGCTTCGTTGATCGATTTGTAGGCGTCGATCAGTTCGACATACTTGCCGACGAAACCGATCGTGACTTCGCCCTTTTTCGGATGCAGCGTGCGCTCGACGATGTGCACCCACGGCGCCAGATCGGCCGGTTTGGCGAGGATGTCCAGCGTGTGGCAGACGATTTCGTCGAGCAGCTGATCGTGCAGCATCTGCGGCACCTTGAAGATGGTGTCGACGTCAGGCACCGAAATAACAGCGCGCTGCTCCACGTTGGTGAACAGCGAAATCTTCTTTTTCTCGTCTTCCGGCACCGGGCGGTCGGAACGACAGAGCAGCACATCGGGAAAGATGCCGATTTCGCGCAGTTTCTGTACGCTGTGCTGGGTTGGTTTGGTCTTCAATTCACCGGCACTGGCGATGTAGGGCACCAGCGTCAGGTGGATATAGCAGCGGTTGCGCCGCCCGACCTCGACGCCCATCTGGCGGATCGCTTCCATGAAGGGCAGCGATTCGATGTCGCCGACGGTGCCGCCGATCTCGATGATGGCGACGTCCAGGCCTTCGCCGGCGCTCTTGATCGAGGCCTTGATCTCGTCAGTGATGTGCGGAATGACCTGAACCGTGCCACCGAGGTAGTCGCCACGGCGCTCCTTGTTGATCACGCTCTGGTAAATCTTGCCGGAGGTGAAACTGTTGCGGGCGGTCATCTTGCGCGAGATGAAGCGCTCGTAATGGCCGAGATCGAGGTCGGTTTCAGCACCGTCGTCGGTCACGTACACCTCGCCGTGCTGATACGGGCTCATGGTGCCGGGATCGACGTTGATGTAGGGATCGAGTTTGACGAGGGG
>CAYMSY010000110.1:0-8756 GCA_964393195.1 uncultured Alcaligenaceae bacterium
GCCACCTCGCGCGGCGTGCCGGGCGGTGCGAACACCCCGTTCCAGGTTGGCAGATTGAGCCCGGTGACCCCGGCCTCGGCCAGTGTCGGGACGTCCGGCATCGCTGCGCTGCGCTGCGGCAAGGCGGTGGCGATCATTTTCAGCTTGCCACTGCGGACGTGTTGCATGCCGATTGCGATGGGCCCGATGTTCACCTGTACCAGACCGTTGATCAGATCGGGCATCAGTTGCGAGCCACCCTTGTACGGCACGCGCACGGCATCGACGCCGAGCGCCTTGAACACATAGGCGCAGAACATGTATTCACCGAGTGTGCCCGTCGCGTAACTCAGCTTGCCGGGATTGGCCTTGCCGTAAGCCGCCAGTTCGGCGATGTTTCGCGCTGGTACGTTGTTGCTGACAAACAGCCCGTAGCCAAAGTTCAGCACATTGGATATCGGCGTCAACTCGCTCATCTGCTGGAACGGCGGGTTCTTCTGCAGGATCGGCAGCCCGGCCATCGACGAGAGTCCCCAAAGCAGCGTGTAACCGTCGGCCGGCGCGGCCATCACTGCCTGCACCGCGATGACACCGTTGGCGCCGGGTTTGTTTTCCACGATCACCTGCTGGCCCAGCGAGGCGCTCAGCGATTGCGACAACAGGCGTGCCGCCGTGTCGGAGGCTCCACCGGGTGGCGTGGGCACCACGATGCGCAGCGGACGGCTCGGAAAGCTGGCCGCGCTCTGAGCGGCCGTGACGAGCGGGGTCAGCGCCAGCAGCAAGCCGGCGAACGTGGAAAGCAGTTTCGGTATGACGGTCATGGCGATCTCCTGGCTGACGGGGAATGAAGTGACGTCACTTTACGGTTCAGGACTTGCGGCGGGAATACTCTGCGGGCAACATCCGGCATTAAGTAAAAGTTAATGCCCTCGGAGATCGCCATCATGAACAAGCTGCGCGCCATACAGTACTTCATTGCCGCTGCCGAGGAGGGCAGTTTTGCCGGCGCCGGGCGACGACTGGAGGTCAGCGTCCCGGCCGTGCAAAAACTGCTCGGCGCGCTTGAACGTGAAGTTGGTATTGCCCTGTTCGAGCGCAACGCATACGGCGTCAGGCTGACCACCAGCGGTGCCGCGTATCTCGACTGCTGTCGTCCGCTGCTTGGTGAGCTCAGCGCGATGGAGGCAGCGCTCACACGTTCGGCTGAGCGGCCGAGCGGCACGCTGGTCGTCGCGGCCCATCCGCAACTGGCGCATCACATCCTGATGCCCGCGCTGCCACAGTTTCATGCGCTGTACCCGGACATCCAGATCGACTTCCGCACCGTTCACCGCATCACCGACGCCGATGCCACCAGTGCCGACGTGCTCCTGTTGCATGGTTGGCCGGAGGCAACGCAGGACTATGTGCATCGCAAACTGGGCATGTCGCGCAGCCTCATTGTGGCTTCGCCCGAGTATTGGGCCGCTCATGGCATTCCGCAGCATCCGCGCGAACTCGCGGAGCACACCTGCCTCATGATCCGCAACCCGGCCGGCATCCTGCTTGACCTCTGGGAATTTGAACGTGGCGATGACAGGGAGTCGGTGCCGGTCAACGGCTGGCTCATCAGCAACGCGCGCGAAGTGGTGCTCGACGCAGCCATCGGCGGCGAGGGCGTCGGGCGCTTCGGCGAGTTGACCACGCGCGCTCACGTGCAGACCGGGCGCCTCGTACCGGTGCTGCTCGACTGGGAGGTTCAGGGCGGCCCGCCGATCAATTTGCTCTACAAAGCCGCCGCGCGACGTTCACCGCGGGCGCGGCTGTTCATCGACTTCACGATGCAACTGCTGCGCAAACATGAGGCGGAGGGTGATGCCCTGACCCATCGTCCATCCGCAGAGCGTCCCGCCTGGCATCGGCGGGGCTATGGACGCGCATCATCGGCCGTTCGTCGTGGCGCGTAGGTGAATGAACTTTTGTCTGAAAGCCGCATCCATAAAGGGCTCAGAGACAAAATAGGCCAGAAGTCGACTTTCGCCGCAAATATGAAAAAAGCCCCGTTTGAACGGGGCTTTCCGTAAAAAGCTATTGTTGCGGAGCAGGCTCCGCAACATGTCTAGCGAGGCAGCGAATTCACTTCTTTTTCCCAACGTTCAAGAATGCGTTTGCGCTCGGCGGACGCGCCATATTTCCGGAAGTCGTAGTTGATCAGCTTCACGCCATCCATCGTCGGGATCTTCGGGTCCTGCTTGAACGTCTTGTTGGCCGGGTTTTGCAGTGAGTTGGCTTTCGCGCCAATCGCCTGACCGGTCGGGCTCATGAGCCAGTCGTAGTATTTTTTGGCGTTTTCGCCGTTACGCGCCCCCTTGATCAGCGCGATGCCACCGAGTTCATACGCAGTGCCCTCGCACGGTGCGGCTGACTTCACTGACTTGAAACCTGCCTGACGCTCTTCCTCGAAACCGAACAGGAAGGAGATGCCGATGCCGGCTTCGCCACGCGCCACGTTCTTGGCTTGTGCCTGCGAGCTCTTGGTGTAGCTGGTGATGTTCTTGTGCAGCTTCTTCATATAGTCAAAGGCCGCATCTTCACCCATGAGCTGAATCAGGCCGGCGACGATGGTGTACGCACCGCCGGAAGAACCCGGATGCGCCATTTCGATCTCGCCCTTGTATTTCGGATCAATCAGGTCTGACCAGCACTTCGGCGCCGCCAGCTTCTTTTTTGCGAGCGTTTCTTCATTCCAGCCCATGCCGATGAAGCTCGTGTAGAACGCGCCGACCGTGTTGTTGCTCATGTCGTACTGACGCACGCTCCAGTCGTACAGATCCTTGGTGTAGGCGGGTCGATAAGTGTCGAGCAGTTTCTCTTCGGATGCGGCGAGGAAGGGGTCACCGGTGCCGCCCCACCAGATATCGGTCTTGGGGTTCGAGGCTTCCGCCTTGAGGCGCGCCAGCGCTTCACCGGTGCCGAGGTGCGTTTGCACGACCTTGATACCGGTGGCCTTGCTGAATTCGGTGGCCGCCATTTCGCACCACGACTGATTGGTCGAGCAGTAGGCGTTGACCTGTTGCGCCATCGCGGGCGCGGCGAGCAGACCCGCGCTGACGGCAAATACGGTGAGTGTTTTCTTCATGGGAACTTCTCTTTGTTGCAATGTAGATTGACACGGATCGGTGTCATGGGAACTGCTGGTGCGACTTGCGCCATGAGCGCAAGCTGGGCACAAGACCGGAAACGGAAAGGATAGCGAAATTCGCGCCAGAAGGCATCGCGTTAACCCATAAGGCATCAGCGTGGCGCGTTTTTCACTTCGCGGTCCCATTTGTCGATGAGCCGCTTGCGCTCGCTGCCGGAGCCATATTTGACGAAATCGTAGTTGATGAGTTTGGCCTTCTCGAGTGCCTTGACCGCCGCCGGCGCAAAAGCCTGGCGATTGGATGGAATCGCGATGACCCTGGTCTGGTCGCGAATTGTCTGTGCGTCGGCAGTCAGCGCCCAGTCGTAGAACTTCTTCGCCTCGACGAGATTGCGCGCGCCCCTGACAATACTCATCGCACCGACGCTGTAGCCCGTTCCTTCGCACGGCAGCACCGTTTCGATCGGTGCATTGAGGTATTGCTCCGGAATGAATTCGTCGAGAAAGGTCAAACCGACCAGCGATTCGCCGCGCGACACGCTCTGGCGCTGCGCCGTACCGCTCGTGGTGTAGCGGTTCACGTTTCGGTTGAGCGTGCGCAGGTAGTCAAAGGCCCTGTCTTCGCCCATGAGCTGCACCAGCGTGGCGATGATCGTGTAGGCGGTACCGCTGGTGCCAGGGTTCGAGGTTTCGATTTCACCGCGGTACTCCGGTTTGATCAGATCGCTCCAGCAGGCCGGCGCTTTCAGCCCCTTCTTCGCGAGCAGATCACGGTTGTAGCCAAAACCAAGCGTGATCCGGTAAATGCCGGCCACCTGATCGCCACTCTTTGCGAGCAGATCACCCGACCACGGGTATTGTTCCTTCATGTTCGGGCTCACGTACGGCTGCAACAGGCCTTCGTTCGCGGCTTGAAGATGCGGGTCATGCGTTCCGCCGTACCAGACATCAACTCTGGGATTGGACGCTTCGGCCTTGAGCTGTGCGAACACTTCGCCGGTTGCCTTGCGTGAGAGATTGACCTTGATGCCGGTCTGTACCGAAAACTCGCGCGCCTTGCTCTCGCACCAGTCGGCGTCAGTCGAGCACAGGATGTTCAACTGGGCGTTGGCGGCGCTGCCGAAGCAAAGGAGCGCGGCAGCAATCAGACGTTTCAAGATGGACTCCGCATGACGGTTTGGGCGATGGGCGCGAAGCATAACGCCGGATCAATCCAATACGATGACACCTCGAGGCGAACTGAGCGTTGCCACCAGATGCGCAGGCGAGCTTTGTCCTAAGTGCACACGGTCACTGGTGAACGCAAATGCATCCAGAATCGCGCGGGTTTCGTCAGGTTGCGGTGCGCCTAGCGTCAGCGCCGTCAGCGAAATGCTGCTTTCCGGCAGCCGCTCGCAAGGGTGTACCGCGCTGTCCCACTGAATCAGGTGCGGCAGTGTCCCGCCCGCGAGGCGAGCGCCATCGGCAGAAAAAGCGAACCGCCAGCGAAAATCCCCGCGTGACGCAGGACGCACGACGTTCGCCGCATAACCCGGCGCCTTCGCCAGCTGTTCAATCGCATCAGGTGCGCCGGCACAGCGCGCGACCCAGGCGGCGAACCGTGGACCGTGCGCGATGTGCTGTTTCAACTCATCCGTATCAAGTCCGAACCAGCGCGGGAAGATGGGCGCACCCGCATCCGGGTCAATCGCGATAATTTCCAGATAGCACCGGTTTCCCAGGTTGAGCAGCGCGTTGTGGGTAGCAAGCCCGTCGTGTTTGCCTCCGCCAACCGCATCAACGCCCAGAGTTTCTCGCGCCCATGATCGCCCCTCATCAAGAGATCGTGCGGCCACGACAATATGGTCGAGTTCGGTGACGATGGCTGGATTGTTCGTAGGTGAACTCACAACGTCTCCGAATCAAGCCATATCGTGACCGGCCCGTCGTTGACCAGCGTTACTTTCATGTCGGCACCAAATACGCCGGTTGGAACCGGTTTGCCCAGACGGGCAGCCAGTTTTGCGACAAAACGGTCAAACGCGGGCGACGCCTGTTCGGGGCGCGCTGCGTCGGTGTAACTCGGCCGGTTTCCCTTGCGGGCATCGGCATACAGCGTGAACTGGCTGACGGCAAGGATGTCACCGTCGGTGTCGATCACGCTGCGATTCATCAACCCCGCATCGTCACCAAAAATACGCAGCTTGACGACTTTGTCGGCCATGCGGTCTTCTATGGCTTCGGTATCACCGTGGGTGACGCCGACCAGCAACAGCAGACCCCCGGCAATGGCACCGGTAGTCTTGCTGTCAACAACCACGCTTGCGGATGTGACGCGCTGAATCAGGATTCTCATAACATGATTCTAGGCAGCACGGCGCAGCCAGCCGGTCAGCGAATAGCGCTCGCGCGTTGCCGGCAGTACCTCATGCGGGAAGCGGTCGCTCAGGAAGCACACCATCGTTCCGGCGCGCGGCGGAACCCTCGTGACGATGGCGCCGCTGTCGTCATCCGCGTATAGCACCAGTTCACCACCGGCGTCATCTGGCCAATTTTGATTGAGATAGAAGACCAGCGTTACCACTCGCGCGTCGTCATCGCGAAAGCGATCGCGGTGGGTTCGGTAAAACGCGCCCGGTGCATAGTGCGCGAAGTGCAGCTCCGCTTCGCGCGCACCGAGATAAAACGCTTCGTTCAAACGCGCCCTTAGTGCGTGTACCGCGATTGATGCTTCCTGTTCTGCGGGGTTGTCCGGAGCGTCAGCCAGCCACAACGTATCATCGCTGCGCACCTCGGCTTTGGTCGCCGTTCCTTCGCCGCGACCGATGCGTGCGGTCCTTAGTGCGCCTGATTGCGCGAGCATGGCAGCACGATCAGCCAGCATCGCAGTTAGTGACACGCCAAAAATGGAATCGCCGACGTACCAACCGTCAGTCGCCAGCGATTCAATGACATGTTCTGCGACAGCATTCATCAACAGATTCTAGAATCGACCCTCGATCTCAAAGGGCGAAGCGGTCAAACATGCGCGTTGTCATCACCGGTGGTGCCGGATTTCTCGGCAAACTGCTCGCAGCAAAAATCCTTGAGCACGGTGCGCTGACTGATGCCCACGGGCGGTCGCGTGAGATCAGCGAGCTGGTACTCGTTGACATGGCCCCGGCCAAAAATGAAGCGTGGATTGATGATTCGCGTGTTTCGCAAGTCATCGGCGATGTGGCGGACCGCAGCGTTCTGGCGCAGGCGATAGCGGCGAACACGGGCAGTGTCTTTCACCTCGCAGCGGTAGTCAGCGGCCAGGCCGAAGCGGATTTCGACATTGGCATGCACGTCAATGTCGATGCTACCCGCGCCCTGCTTGAGCTGACGCGTGCACTGCCAACGCCGCCAAAGTTTGTATTCACCAGTTCAATTGCCGTATTTGGCGGCACCTTGCCTGCCGTGCTGCCGGACGATCAGGTACTGACGCCGCAAGGCTCCTATGGCGCGCAGAAGGCGATGTGTGAATTGCTGGTCAGCGACATGTCGCGCAAGGGGATGATCGACGGACGTTCGTTGCGCCTGCCAACGGTGACCGTTCGGCCCGGGCAGCCGAACAAGGCGGCGTCAAGCTTTGCCAGCGGCATCATTCGCGAGCCACTGGCTGGCATTGATGCGGTGTGCCCGACATCACCGGACACCAGAATGTGGGTGCAGTCACCACCGCGCGTGATTGAGAACCTGCTGATCGGACACGAGGCGCCGGCTAGCGCGCTGACCAACACGCGAAGTATCAGCGTGCCGGGTATTACTGTGTCGGTGCGCGACATGGTCGATAGCCTGCGCCGGGTCGCAGGTGACGCCGTTGCGTCGCGCGTGAAGTGGCAACCCGATCCGGTGATTGATCGCCTCGTATCATCGTGGCCACAGGCGTTCTCGGCAGACCGCGGGCGGGCGCTGGGCATGACGGCGGATGCGAGCTTTGACGACATGGTCCGTGCCTACGTGAATTACATGAACGCAACCGGAGGAACTTCAGCATGAACAATGTGGACGGATGGGATTCGACGAAAGTCAAGGCATCAGTTTCGGCGGAGGAGTGGCAGACGCGGGTTGATCTCGCGGCGTGCTATCGCGCCGTCGCGATGATGGGCTGGGACGATCTGGTCTTCACCCACATTACGGCGAAAATCCCCGGTGTGGACAACCAGTTTCTGATCAATCCTTACGGCTTGATGTTCGAGGAAATGACGGCGTCGTCACTGGTCAGGATCGATTTGCAGGGCAACAAGCTCGACAACAATCCACATCCGATCAACCCCGCCGGGTTCGTCATCCATAGTGCGATTCACGCAGCGCGCGAGGACGCAAAGTGCGTGCTCCACACGCACAGCCTGAACGGCGTTGCCGTGAGCGCGCAGAAGAATGGCGTGCTGCCGATTTCGCAGCAATCCATCTTCGTGCTTGCCGGCATCGCTTATCACAGCTACGAGGGCGTGGCGCTTGTGGATGACGAGAAACCGCGACTGGTGGCCGATCTCGGAACGAAGAACTTTTTCATGCTGCGCAATCATGGTCTGCTGACCGTGGCGCCGACCATTCCTGACGCATTTCAGCTCATGTACACATTCGAGTCTGCCTGCACGATCCAGGTTCGGGCGCAGGCCGGTGGTGGCGAACTTATTCCGATTCCACAGTCCATCATCAATGGTGCGGTCGAGCAGTCCCGTCAGGTCACCAAAGGCCTCGGTGGTCGCCTCGCATGGCCCGGGTTGCTGCGCCGCCTTGACCGGCGTTTTCCGGGGTACGACCAGTAGTCGCAAAACTTAAAGCGAACACTCGATTCGCGTGCATTAGCATCGGCACTAATCAGGAGGACGGGTACGGTGAGCGACACGATAAGCCGCACGGCACTATTCACTGGCACGATGCCGGTTGCGGAGCGGCAGCGTTTTGACTTTGCCGCGCTTGAAGCCTATCTGCGCTCGAACATTGAAGGGTTCGCCGGTCCGCTGACAGTCGAACAATTCAAGGGCGGGCAGTCGAATCCGACATTCAAGCTGGTCACACCTGCAAAGACCTACGTTATGCGCAGCAAGCCGGGGCCAGCGGCGAAATTGCTGCCGTCTGCCCATGCGATTGATCGTGAATTTCGCGTCATGCGCGGCCTCGCCGGCAGCAGCGTACCGGTTGCGCGCATGCACACGTTGTGTGAGGATGAATCGGTCATCGGCCGTGCTTTCTATGTCATGGATTTTGTTGACGGTCGCGTGCTCTGGGATCCGCAGTTGCCGGGCATGCAACCGACGGAGCGCGCGGCAATTTTTGACGAACTGAATCGAGTGCTCGCGGCGCTGCACACGGTGGATTTTGTGGCCGCGGGCCTGTCAGACTATGGACGGCATGACGGCTATCTGGCACGGCAAATCGCGCGCTGGAGCAAGCAGTATCGGGCGTCGGAAACCGAGTCGATTCCGGCGATGGACGCGCTGATCGAGTGGTTGCCGGCGCATATTCCGCCCGGCGAAGAGACCAGTATCGTGCATGGCGACTACCGTCTCGACAATGTGATCTTTCATCCGACCGAGCCGCGCATTCTCGCCGTGCTCGACTGGGAACTCTCCACGCTGGGGCATCCACTGGCTGACTTCGCCTATCACTGCATGACCTGGTACTTGCCGCCCGGTGCCGGTCGCGG
>CAYMSY010000111.1:0-8678 GCA_964393195.1 uncultured Alcaligenaceae bacterium
TCAATGTGCTTGACCGGATTCAGCGAGATGCGCCCGAGCATTTCAGCCGTGCGGTCGCCGAACACGCGCGCTGCATAGCCGTGGGCGGCCTCGTGCAGTGTGATCGCGAGCAGCAGCGGAATCGCGTTGACCGCGAGCGTGTAGATGATGTTGTCCATAAACCCATTTTACGGGGCGGGCCCGAATGCAACGGACGGCCCGGCGGCAAGCAAAGAAAAAGCCGCGCTGCTCTTCGCAAGCGCGGCTCTAAAGTGTGTGCCTAACTGTGAGAAATCAAACTAGAACTTGTGACGCAGCGAGAACTGGAAGGCGGTTGAATCCTTGCCGCCGTACGCCGTCACGCCACCGAGGAATCCGTTGCCCCCCGGCAAAATCTGCGAATTGGCATTGTTGTCGACCTGTGTGACAGCAACGTTAAGGTCGGTGCGCTTCGAGAGCGGATAGGTGTAGGCCGCACCATATGAGGTCGCATCGGCGTTGGTGGCACGACGATCATCCAGATGCGAGTAGCCAACCGTGAGCGTACCGGTACCGATCGGAACACGGGCACCGACGTGATACAGGCGCAGGTCCTGCATGAAGCGCGGCAGGATGCCCGTGTCGACGAGGATCGATGGAACACCGCCCGCGATCAGGCCGGCGCGCAGTTCGGGCGCCGATGAGCCATTCGGCTCCTTCAACACGCCATACATCGCGAAGAAGTTGGCGAAGCCGGCATCAAAGTTGGCGCCACCGACCAGCGAGTTGAGTGACTTCTGGCCGGCGCTGTTGGTGCGCTCGTTGTAGCCAATGCCTACGCCGAATTTGCTGGTCTGATAACCGCCGTTGACACCGACGAGGCGACCGGCCTTGCTGCTTGCGGTGCTTTCGCCGAAGGCGTAGTAGGCGCTACCGTAAAAGCCCTGAAGCTCGACGCGGTACATGACCGAATTGCTCTCGCGAATATCGATGCCGGCGGGGATCGAGGCGAGCTGACCGGGCGACGCCGCGGTCGCGTTGGCGAAGGCATCGTAGCGATTGGAAATCTCGAATGCCGGGGTGTATTGGCGCCCGGCCAGCACTGCGCCAAATGGTGTCACCAGACCGACGAAAGCCTGACGATCAAACAGACGACCTGGCAGGTTGACGCCCAGCGTCGGGCCAATGGCGCCGTTGAGCGCGGCCTGCACGGCAGGCGGCAGGCCGGCGGTCAGGCGATCAGGCAGTTGTGAGCCCGAGGCCGGACGGTTGCTGAGACCACCAGTGTCCGCTTCAAAGCGGTTTTCAAGGACGAACATCGCCTTGTAGCCGTTGCCGAGGTCCTCGGTACCGCGCAGCCCCCAGCGCGAGCCTTCCATGATGCCGCTGGCGAGCTGGGTGACGTCGCCGCCCTTGACGCCGGTCACGTGATGCACGCCGATGTCGACGATACCGTAGAGGGTGACATTGGCGGTTTGCGCCAGCGTCTGGGTGACGGCGAGCGACAGCGGGATTGCTGCGAGCGCAGCAGCGGAGCGCGCGAAGAATGCGTGACGTTTCATGGGACCTCCTTGTTTCCGTATGTAGCGGGTCGGCCGGTACGACAGGGAGTGCCCCTTGGTGCAGCGGTCACGACAACTATTGCGTGCAATTGTGCCCGGAAACATGACATTTCGGTAAACAACGCACCGCAACGTTGCATGGGCGCGCCGCCCGCTGTTGCGACATCGCAACCCGACCGCGTTTTAATCGCGGCAACACCGCCTTTCACCCGTTTTTTGTCAATCAGCTTTTCATCGAAAAGTCCATTGCAAAGGGATCAGGCCTACGAATTCCTTGAAGTCGACTTTTGCGATTTCATCGCTTTATGCCTTATGAAATCGATTTATTCATCAAAAGTTGATCGACTTGACAGACGCTACTAATGCAACAAAGATGCTTTTATGGTCAAATTTTCACGTTAATGCAATCAAGTTTCATAATGCAAGACTTCAACCTGGGCCACTGCTCCACCAACACGCGACTGGCAACCGTGGTCGCCTGCGCGCTCCTGAGCTGGCAAACCAGTGCACAGGTTGCACCGCCCGCAGCCGAACCGACGAAGCTCGACAAAGTCATCGTCACTGCGTCGCCGTTTGCCGATCAGGACGAATTGCAGGCGGTGCAACCGGGCACCGTGGTCGGCCGTGATGCCTTGACGCGTGACCGCGCGGCGAGTCTCGGCGACACGCTGGCGACCCAGGCGGGTGTTCAATCGTCTTCGTTCGGCCCCGGCGCCGGTCGACCGATCATTCGCGGCCTCGACGGCCCACGCATCAAAACCGCAGAAAACGGCGTCGGCACGATGGACGTCGCGACCATCAGCCCGGATCACGCCGTGACCTCGGAAGTGCTCGGCGCCAGGCAGATCGAAATCCTGCGCGGACCGGCGACCCTGCTCTATGGCTCAGGCGCCATTGGTGGCCTTGTCAATGTCGTCACCGACCGCATTCCGCAAGCGCACAGTGATGGCTTGCGTCTGCTGGGTGACGCGCGCTTCTCGACAGCAGAGCGGACCCGCGATTTCGGCGCCCAACTGCGCACCAGCGCCGGTCCCTTCGCCTTCACGGGTGAAGCCTCTGATCGCCGCACTGATGACTACGACGGCGCAAACGGCAGAATCGCCAACAGCGATACCTCGTCGAAGAATGCAAGCCTCGGCGCCAGCTTCATCACCGGCAACGGCTTTGTCGGCATCGGCGTCACCCAGCTTGACAGCAACTACGGCGTCCCCTCGCCGGACGCGACCCGCATCGACATGCGCCGGAATCGCGTTGAAACACAGGGCGAATTCAACGACGTATTCGGCCTTGAACGCATTCGCTTCAGCGCCGCCGACAGCCGTTATCGCCATGCCGAAATCGAGTCGGGCGGCGATGTCGGTACCGTCTTCAGCAACAACGCCTCCACAGCGCGGTTTGATATGCAGACCAAACCGCTTGCCGGATGGCGAACCGTGCTTGGCGCCGACCTGGAACGCGCCAGATTTTCAGCGATAGGTGACGAAACCATCGTGCCGCTCACCAGCACACGCAGTCACGCCGCATTTGCAGTAACCGAACGCAAATTCGGTCCCGGACGGGTGGAAATGGGCATCCGCCTTGAGCGCGTGAATCACACACCGGAAGCTGGCTCCGGGCTGTCTGGCCGTGCTTTTTCGCTCGGCAATGGCTCCATCGGTTATCAGTGGTTACCGGCGCCCGGCAGTGCGCTGACGGCATCGTTCACGCACGCCGAACGCGCCCCCGCGATCGAGGAGCTGTACTCGCGCGGCGCCCACATTGCCACGCTCACCTACGACCTCGGCAATCCCGCGTTGTCGAAAGAGCGCTCGCAAAATGTGGACCTTTCCTACAAGCTGCAGCGCGACGCCTGGAGCGTTCAGGCATCGGTCTTCCGCAACGCAGTCCGGAATTTTGTCTACGGCGCCAGCGTCGATGACAACGGCGATGGCATCGCCGACCGCGTCACTGCGGACGGTGAGCTGGTGGCGGGCGCCGAACTGCTCAAGCGCGAATTCATCAATGTCAATGCCCGCTTCACGGGCGCCGAGCTCGCGCTCGCCTACGCGCCGGTGCAAGGCTTCGGCTTTACTGCGATGGCCGACACCGTGCGTGGCGTCATCATCGGGAACCATACCGACAACCTGCCGCGCATGAGTCCCAGCCGCATCGGCGCCAAGCTCACCTGGCGCTCCGCCAGCAAGGCTGGGTGGTATGCCGATGCCGGCGCTACTCATGTCATGAACCAGAGTCGCGTTGCCGCGTTTGAGGCCGCAACACCGGGCTATACGCGAATTGACGCGTCACTGCGCTACCGCTGGAACTATGCGGCCAATCGCTCTGCCGATTTCTATGTCCTCGGCAAGAACCTGAGCAACCGCGACATCCGTGTGCACACCTCGTTTCTCAAGGATTTCGCGCCGCTGCCGGGACGCAGCATCTTCGTTGGCGTTACCGCCGCGTACTAGCCAATAATGATGCCCATCATTTGCGCATCCGCACCACCGAATCGCGCCGGAAACGATATACATTTCATGTGACCTGCTCACCCGAGCCGGCGCGTGTTGTCTCCCCTACTGCGGCACGCTCAATCCCAGTGCAGCGGCCGCATGACCATCAGCATTTCCCCCACGACAGCTCACACCGAACGCCGCGTGGATGGCCTCAACACATTGCGCGCCATCGCCATCCTGCTGGTGTTCATGTATCACTACATGGTGTTCGTGAGTCGCGCGCCGACCTTTGGCTGGGCGAGCACGATTGGCTGGGTGGGCGTTGATCTCTTTTTCGTGCTGAGTGGTTATCTGATCGCCAACCAGATTTTCTCGGGCATCGTCAGGGGACAGCAGCTCTCGCTCAAGGCGTTCTACATCCGCCGTGCGCTGCGTACCTTGCCTAACTACTACGTGGTGCTGGCGCTGTACTTCCTGTTTCCGGTCGTGATGGGCGGTCGCGAACCGCCGGCGCTGTGGCGTTTCCTGACCTTTACCCAGAATTACCAGTTACCACCGGGCACTGCGTTTTCGCATGCCTGGTCGCTCTGCATTGAAGAGCAGTTTTATCTGCTGCTGCCCGTGCTGGTCGTGCTTGCGGCGCGCTTTGGCAAATCAATCAAGCTGGCGTGGGCGCTGCTCGTCATCGCCATTGTCGCGGGCATTGCGACGCGCAGTGTGCTGTGGACCCACTACGGTCGCGAGGCCGGTGGCGCGATTGCCGGTTATCACCCGAATCTGTATTACTCGTCGTTCTGCCGCATGGATGAATTTCTGCCCGGAGTTGCCGTTGCGATGCTCAAGAATTTTCATCGCGACCACTGGGCGCGCTTGCTGCAATGGGGCAACCGGACGCTGATCGCAGGGATCGCCGCATGTTTGCTTACCGCATGGGCTTTGCTCAATTTCTATGAAATTGAAGATTACGGTTACGGCTTTTTCATGACTGCGTTCGGCTATTCGCTGGTCGCGATGTGCTTCGCGGTGCTGGTGGTCGCTGCGCTCAGCCCGAACTCGCTGCTGCACCGCGTCCGCGTGCCCGGCGCCGCGCAACTGGCCGCATGGTCGTACGCGATTTATTTGTCGCACAAGGCGGTCGCCTTCATCCTGCAAAAGCAGGTCGCGGCTTACGGTGTTGTCGGCACTTCATGGACGGCGGTACTGCTGATCAGCCTTGCCTGCCTGATTGCCGGCTGGCTGCTCTACCGCGTCGTCGAAACACCGTTCATGAACCTGCGTGATCGACGCTTCCCGACGAGTTTTCGGCTGAGCAGCCGACCGACTCAGGGAGCTGCCGCCACATCGACCTGACCGTCGGTACTGAACACACCTTTCGCCGCAGCATCCACTGCGCTGCGCAACCACTGCTGCGCGGCCTGCGATTGCATGCGTCGATGCCACACCATGTCCACGCGTACCAGCGGTACCTCAAACGGCAAGTCAACGACGGCAATGTCATCCTCCATGCCCGTGGAGGAGAGAAAGTGGCGCGGCAAGACGGTCAACAGGTCGGAGCCCGCAACCACGCGTCCCGCTGTAAAAAACTGGTTCACCGTGAGCACCACACGGCGCGAGCGGTTGATCGCGGCCAGCGCCTCATCAATGAAGCCAAACGGACGGCCGGAAAAACTCACCAGCAGATGATGCGCAGCGCAATACGCGTCCAGCGTAAGCGGCACGCGTTCGAGGTCTGCTGCCAGCGGATGGCCGCGCCGCATCACGCAGACATACTCGCCGCTATAAAGCTGGGCATGCGAAAAGCTGTCAGGTGTACCACTCTGCATGGTTTGCAGATTGATGTCGGCCACTACCGCCGGGAAGTAGCCTACGGCAAGATCCACCTCACCCGCCTGCAGCAGCGGTCGCGGGTCGCGCGTAGTGAGCGGCAGCACACGCAGGCTCACGTTCGGCGCTGTGCGTTCGACAAAGCGCACCAGCGGCGGAATCAGCAATGCCGCGGTTGCGTCCGCCATTGCCAGCACAAAATTCTGTCGTGATGTGACCGGATCAAACGCATCGGGCGCAATGCTCGCCTGCAAGCTCGACAGCGCCTCGCGCACCGATGGCCACAAGGCAAGCGCGCGCGGCGTCGGCGTAATGCCATAGCCGGAGCGCGTCACCAGATCGTCGTCCAGCGCCTCGCGCAATCGCCGCAGCGCATTGCTGACGGCGGGTTGTGTCATTGCCAGCGTCTCGGCAGCCCGCGTGATGTTGCGCGCTGCCATGACCTCGTCAAACACGCGCAGCAGATTGAGGTCAAGCGTCCGGAAATTCATCGCAATCCATTCGCCTGGTGAATGCAAACAATCAGAAACATCAATTGGCAATATAGCAGCCGACCCCCTAAATTGCAGTGGTCACCACGAGTGACCTTCCAAAAAAGGACAAGTACCATGGCAACTCCATCCCTCCTCCCATCCCGCCTGCCGCTGGAAAGTGATCGCAAGCAGCCTGCACACCGGCATGCTGCCCGCCCCGACCGGTTCTCACCGAGCAGTCCATCCACCTATGTCCTCGGCGTCGCGATCATGGCCGTGGTGACCCTGACCGAGCGTGCGCTCGATGGTGCCAACACCGGTTTCGCACTGGAATGGGCAATCCTCACCTTCGTCGCGCTGGTGACATTCGGTTTGCTGGCACAGATCACCAGCCGCGCGACCCGCGCCACGATGACTTGGCTCGGCGACTACGCGCAGCACGCTGCGAAGACGCGTGCCGATGTGCGCTTGCTGGAAATGGCCCGACGCGATCCGCGTGTCATGAATGAAATTCTGGCGGCCCAGGGCCGGGCAGAGGCTGTCCGGACCAACGTCCGGCTGCGCGCGGCAACCCTTTAGGTTGTCGAATATGTTGACACCGTGGCGGATACGCTACGGCAGCGCTCTCATAGAGCGATTGCTCGCCCCCTGAGGGCCGCTGTGTCGCCACCGCTCACCGCGAGGCGGGCCCCCTCCGCCGGAGCAGGGCTCCGTCCGCTGTCAATCGCGCAAACCCAGCGCGGATGCGGCTTGCGCGCGACTTCGCAAATTTCGTGACGACCATGACCAGCGGCAACGGGGGCGTTTCATTGCGGCAGACCGATCAAATCATTCATCACATGAATATAAATAATCATAAACATTGATTTGCAATATACAAAGGAAAACCCTAGATTGCAGGTGTCGCCAAAAGCGATTTTTTGAAAGGACATTCATCATGGCAACCCCATCCAACTTCCCGACACACGGCGGACTAGAGCGCGTCATCGAACGTGCCGACGCTACAAGGAGCGTCTTTTCTCACATTTTCTCGGCCAAAAACGTGCCGACCTATGTGCTCGGCCTCACCATCATGGCGGTCGTCACGCTGACCGAACGCGCTCTGGACGCGGTCGAAACGGGTTTCGCGCTCGAATGGGCCGTGTTGACCTTTGTCTCGCTGGTTACCTTCGGCCTGCTCGCCCGCGTAATCATGAGCAGCACCCGTGAAGCGCAAAGCTGGTTCGCCGGCTACGCCGAACGCGCCCGCAAGACGCGCGCCGACGCCAAGCTCTGGGACACAGCGTGCCGTGACCCGCGCGTCATGAACGAGATCCTCGCAGCGCAAGGTCGCGCCGAAGATTTCCGGGACGAAGTGGCACCGTCAATGCGTGTCTCGATGAGCGTCCGCGACGACGGCCTGGCCGCACTCGCACCGTGGAAACAGATGACGCGCTACTACTGACCGACGAGAAACGCGTGCGCCCGTCATGGCGCGCAGCGTTCAGGTCGAAAAACGGGCCCTTGGCGTTTGCTGATGGCCCGTTTTGTTTTTGCTCAGCGCACTACCGCCAAGCACATCACAAGTAAGCGCCGCTGCTCAGCCACGCCAGGTCGCCATGCTCGCCGCAGGCGGCTATCCAGACCGCGTAGGGTGGGCAACGTGTTGCCCGCGCGCATCGAAGTTCACTTGAATCGTTTTTCGCTGGTGGGCGAAGAAGTGGTTCCCACTCAGGTTCATCACCGGCGCCGCCCTGTGAGTTTCCATGAGCGGTGATTCGCCCGCCCTACAGCTTTTCATGGAAATGCCCATCCATAAAGGGCTCAGCGCCAATTTCAGCTAAATACCGACTTTTTATATAAATCGTTGCGAAGCCCTTATTGAATGAGCCTTAAGCAAAAAAGCTGATCGCTGTCACTTACTCCCTGCCGTGCACCGTTCATGGTTCGGCAAACGCACTCGGCATAGCCGAAACGTGTCCCATCACTTGCGTTCGACGGATGCAAGAGTCGAGCGTCAAGCGCTTGGCAAATTGCCCCAGTCATGCCACCACCGCGCAATCGCCGCTGGCAATTCCGTCACCGGCGTCCACGTCGAGACTGACTGACTTGAAGCGTTATCAATGACTTCTGCTTTTCACCGAATAGTTGAACTGGTTCATGGATTCGTTGCGGTCACACCTCTAACGTAGCGCAACGTCCGGTGTCCCCCTGCGCCGGACGCCCTATTGACGGTTTCACGGACGTTCGGAGATGCAGTTTGTGCGCTGACGAAATACACGACGGATCGCGGGACTTTGAGCTGGTCTGCCCCGCCGGCAGCCTGCCCGCGTTAAAGGCCGCCGTCGACAACGGCGCCGACTGTGTCTACCTCGGACTGCGCGACGCGACCAACGCCCGAAACTTTGCGGGACTGAACTTTGACGAAGCAGCCATTGCCAGCGGCATTC
>CAYMSY010000112.1:0-8651 GCA_964393195.1 uncultured Alcaligenaceae bacterium
GGAAGAAAAGGCGATGGCACAACTCAAGCGTGTGCGCATCGCCGAGCAGGCTGGCAAATACCCGCTGCAACTTTCCGGCGGTCAGCAGCAGCGCGTGGCGATTGCGCGTGCGCTATGCCTGACACCGAAGATCATGCTGTTCGATGAGCCAACATCGGCGCTCGATCCGGAGATGATCAAGGAAGTGCTCGACGTGATGGTCGAGATGGCCAGTCAGGGCATCACCATGCTTTGCGTGACCCACGAAATGGGATTCGCCAAAGCCGTCGCCGACCGCGTGATCTTTATGGATCAGGGCCAGATCGTCGAACAAAACAACCCGCACGACTTCTTCAACAATCCACAGACCGATCGGTCGAAAGATTTTCTGTCGAAGATTCTCGGACATTAGACGCAAGTCGCTGCCGCAGAAAAAAGAGCCGCGTTTGCGGCTCTTTTTTTGCCTGATTCCATGCCGTTCGCACGAAATTGGAGTGGTAAAAACACCATCAACTTTCTGTCTAAACGTCTATTTCACGCGGCATGCAGGGAGATATTTACGATTATCGACTTGTCGTATTTTGCAGCTTTGAGCCTTTATTGGATGAGCCTTTCACAGAAAAGCTGATGGCAGCTACCAATACTTCATCGCCCCCTTGAACAGCTCCGCCAGCGACGATTTCGTCACGTCGCGCGGTGCGTTCTTGATCACGCGTTGCTGCGGGAAGGCACGCTCAGCAAGGGCTTCCGCGTCGGCGTCGGTGTAGCCCACGGCGTTGAGGCCGTTCGGGAAATGGACGGCGCGCATCATTTCGATCAGCTTGCCGGCGACGATTTCACCCGCGTCCTTTGCACTGGCGCCCGCCGTGCTCGCACCCAGGAATTGCGCGGCTTCCAGATGACGTTCCGGCGCAGCCTCGCCCGTGAACCGATAGACGCTCGGCGCGTTGAGCACGACGCTCATGCCATGCGGCACCATCGGCGCATCCTGCGGATAACCGGCTGGCGGTTTGAAGTCGCGCACCAGTCCGCTCACCGCGTAACTCATGCCGTGCGGCAGATGACAACCGGCGTTGGAAAACGTCATGCCCGCGATCAGTGCGGAATACATCACGGCGCTTTTCGCTTGCTGGTCACTCGGGTCATTCACAGCGCGCACGAGATTCTGTCCGACAAGACGCAGCGCCTCGCGTGCGCCCATGTCGCTCCACAGATTCGCGCCCTGATTCATGGGCCGTTTCGCGCCGTCGAGTCCTTCGTACATCTTCGGCTTGGCGCTGTGCGGCCGCGCAGTGTAGCTCTCCAGCGCATGCGACAGCGCGTCGAATCCGTTGGCCGCGATCACGGCGGAAGACAAGGTGTGCGTCACCTCCGGGTCCACCAGCGCGCGCGACGGCAGCATGTGGCGCGACAGGATGCCGGTCTTGCATTGCTGTTCAAGCAGATTGCAGATGGCGATGCCAGTCACCTCGGAGCCCGTGCCACAGGTCGTCGGGCAGGCGATGTGCGGTTTCAGCGGCCCGGGCACCGGTTTGCCGAGACCAATCGGTGCGTTCACGTAAGCGAGCAGTTCGTCGGGATAGCTCGCGTACAGATTCGCCGCCTTGGTGGTGTCCATGACCGAGCCGCCACCGACCGACACGAAGCCGTCGAACTTGCCTTCCCGCGCAAATTTCGCCGCCGCCATGAACGAATCACCCGTAGGCTCGACGGCGCATTCCCAGTAGATGTCTACCGTGCATCCCGCCGCCTCCAGCGAGCGCTTGACGGTCGCCACGTACGGCAAATCACGCACAGTCTTGTCCGTGTACAGGCCAACACGCGTCATGCCCAGCGCTCGCGCATGCGAGCCCGCCTCGCGCAGGCAGCCGGGGCCGAACGTGAAATGGTTAACTTCGACGGTGAACGCAGCGTCGCCCTCGTGGCCGCTCAAGCCTTCGAGTCCATAGTAACGGCAGCAGGTGTACATGAATTCCTCCTTCGCGACACGATGGCCGCCAGTTACGACAATTGCTTATCGCTTCCCATACGCACGCTCAACCCGTGCCACGCGCAGTTCGAAATGCTCATACCAGCGCTCATGGCCATACTGCTGCGCGAGCCTGTGTTCAGCGTTCTTCTTCCAGTTCGCAATCGACAGTTCATCGCGCCAGTACGAAACCGTGATGCCGAATCCATCGCTGTCACGCGTGCTCTCGACGCCCAGATAGCCGTCCTGCTCCGAAGCAAGTTCCACCATGCGATCGGCCATTTCGCCGTAGCCGTCCTCGCCCGGCGTGCGCTGCGACGAGAAGATGACGGCGTAGTACGGTGGATCAGGGAGTTTGGCGAATGGCGTCATTGTTTTCTTCCGTTTCGCAATGTGCAAGCGGCCCCGGACGTGTTGACCAGTTTGCTGCAACCTGACTGTGGTCAGTGGCGCCTACACGGCGTGCAGGTTATCGGTCTTGATCATGTCCGCAGCCTTTTCTGCCATCATGACCACGGGCGCGTTGGTATTGCCCGAGACGAGCGTCGGCATGACCGAACAGTCGATCACGCGCAGGCCCGCGAGGCCGCGCACACGAAGCCGTGTATCGACCACGCCCATCGGGTCGCTGGCCGGCGCCATCTTGCAGGTGCCGCTCGGGTGAAAGATCGTGGCGCCGTATTGCCGCGCAAAGGCAAGCACTTCATCGTCGCTCTGCGCGCTGTCGCCGGGGCGATACTCGTCACCGATCAGATCGGATAGCGCGCGCGTGCGCGCAAGCTTCCGTGCAAAGCGTACCGATTCGACAGCACAGCGGCGGTCAGTTTCGTGCGATAGATAGTTTGAGTAAATCGCCGGCGCCGCAAGCGGGTCCGCCGACTTGAGCCGAATCTGACCACGCGACTCCGGTCGCAGCTGGCATACCGAAAACGTGCAACCGCTCCACGGATGCGTGGGCGCACCGGCCATCTCGGCGGACAGGGCCGCGAAGTGAAACTGGATGTCCGGTGTCTTCGACTCGGGCAACACGCGCGTGAACATGCCACCGTGGTTGATGCCAACCGCCAGCGGCCCGGCACGGCGTGTGAGCCAGTTCCAGCCCATCATGAACTTGCGCCAGTTGCTCTTCAGATCATCATTGGTGGTGATCGGCTTCTTGACCTTGTACATCAGGCGCAGTTGCAAATGATCCTGCATGTTTTCGCCGACACCGGGCAACTCATGCCGCACCTCGATGCCCTGCTCGCGCAGGTGTTCGGCCGGGCCAATGCCCGACAGCATCAACAACTGCGGGCTTTGCAATGCGCCTGCCGTGAGCAGCACCTCGCGGTTAGCTCGCAGCGTGACGAGTTTGCCGTGCTGCATGTATTCGACCCCGACAGCGCGTGAGCCTTCAAACAACACGCGAGTTACCTGTGCGTTCACTTCGGTACGCAGGTTCTTTCGTTTCTGCGCGGGTCGCAGGTAGGCAACAGCCGTCGAGCAACGCCAGCCGTTCTTGGTGAACAACTGGTAATAACCCACACCCTCCTGGTTGCCGCTGTTGAAATCCATCGTGCGCGGCACGCCCAGCTCCTCACCGCCCGCGATGATCGCATCCATCACCGGGTGCGGATCAGGAATCGTCGTGCCCCACAGCGGCCCGCCCTGTCCGTGCGTGCCGTTCGCGATCATTCGTGCGTCACTGTTGTGCTCGCACTTGATGAAGTACGGCAGCACTTCCTTCCAGCTCCAGCCGGCATTACCCGCTTCGCTCCAGCGATCGTAATCTGCGGCCTGTCCGCGGATGTAGATCAGGCCGTTGATCGACGACGAACCGCCCAAGCCACGGCCGCGCGGCCAGTAGACCTTGCGGTCGTTCATGTTCGGATCGGGCTCGGTGTAATAGCCGTAGTTGTAGACCGGATGGAACATCGTCTTGGCGTAGCCAATCGGAATGTGTATCCACAGGTAGTTGTCGGTTGGCCCGGCTTCGAGCAGGCACACTGAATTGCGGCCATCTTCCGACAAACGATTGGCAAGCACGCAACCGGCAGTGCCGGCGCCAACAATGATGTAGTCAACAGTCATGAGGGTTATGCAGTCAGATTCAGCGACATGTACATCACGTCGGGTTCCGGGTTGGCGATATAGGGTTCAGTGTCGACGAAACCGAGTGAACGATACAGCGCAATGGCCGCCGGCATGCGCTCACGCAGGGTATCGAGTTTCATTTCCCTGTAACCGGCCGATTGCGCGAAGTCGATCGCCGTTTGCGCCAGCCGCCGGCCCAGCCCGGTGCCCTTCGCTTCGGGTTCCACCCAGAGACGTTTCATTTCACAGACAGTCGGTGACAGCGCACGCACGGCGATCACGCCAACAGGCGCACTGTCGGCCACGGCCCTCGCAATCCAGAGCTGTCCGCCCGGAGGCGTGTACTTGCCGGGAAGTTCAGCAAGCTCAGCCTCAAAGTTCTGAAAACACAGGTTGACGCCAGTCCAGCGTGCGTAGCGGCGCATCAGCTCGCGCGCATCGTCGATGTCAGCTGGCGATGCGAATGGGCGGATCAGGACGTCCATTGGCTGGGTCATGACCGGCTCTCCGGGCAGGCTCCGGTGGTGACCGTGCTGCCAGGTACCTGAGTCTTGAGTTCCTCGAGTTTGCTGACAGTCGCCTGCGTCGGCTCGCGCAGAACCAGCGCCGTCATCGCCAAAGTCTGTTCGCGCTGGCGATAGGTGGCGGTCTTCACCCCTTTCGATTTGACCTCCGCCAATCGCGCATCAGCACCATCCTTGTTGCGGAATACGCCGAGTGAGATGGCGAAATTCCATTGCCCCGGCTCCAGAACGACCGCGCTATCAGACACACCCAGTTTTTTCAGGTCAGCCAGCGCCTTGTCAGCCGCGCTGCGGCTGGATTTCGGCGGGATATAGATCCAGTGCTCGGCGGTAACCTCAACACGCCGCGAGAGCAGGGTCTTGCCAAGCGCGAGGGGCTCGAGCAGCTTGTTCGCCCGGGCGCGGTCAGACTCCGAAATCGGCCCCCATTCCGCGCACGCGAGCGTCAGTTGCGCCACCTTGGCGGGCCCCAGCTTTGCGACCTGCTGCGCAGTGAGCACTTTGACCTGTTCAGCATTCAGTGGTTTGAAGCGATCGGCGCTCGCCTGCGCTGCGCTGTTCATGCGGTCAAAGTAGGCATACCCGAACAGCGCAATGTTAGCCAGCAGTAGGACGATGAACAATTTTTTCATTGAGCTTGCGCCACGGTTGTCAGGATCGTGGTTTCCGCAATTCCGGTGAGCAGATCGGGCGGCCGGGCGCGTTTGCGGATCGCCCGGTCAACTAAGTCTTTGATTCTGCCAGTAAATAGACGCCCTCCAGAACCAGCGAATCAATCACCGAATTTCCCTCGGGCAAGTGCGTCAACAGACGATACGCACTACCGCCGGTGAGGACGATTCGCGGAACCGCTGGTATTCCTCGCACCCTGAGTCGGTGCGTCAGTCGAAGCTGCCCGCGTTCGATAGCCCCGACCATCGCGTCAACAGCGCCGGTTGCAAGCGCATCCCGGGTATTGGTCGGCTGTGCGGTCCAGTCGCCTGCGTCGACCGAAAGCGCCGCCGTATTGCCGGCCAGTCCGCCGAGCATCGCGTGATAGCCGGCTACGATGGCCCCCCCGATGAATTGACCGCGTTCGTCAAGCTGGTCCACCGTCAATGCAGTCCCGGCGCAGGCCACGATGCACGGCGCCAACCCGCGCTTCCATGCGGCCACCATCGCGGCCCAGCGATCGGTGCCCAGGCGTGCTGGATCGTCGTAACCGTTTTGAACACCAGACGCCCATGCTGTCGACGTGATCCAGCGGACGGGAACACCAAGCGCAGCAAACTGCCGCTCTACGCGATCCTTTGACGTCATGTTCGCGACGTGACTGCCGACAACACGCGATGGAGGCGATCGGTCGAAGCCGGTTCGCTCCACGAAGTGTTCAACTTCCGCCAGAAATATCGCGCCTCGCGACACGATGCGGTCGCCGTCGAATTGAGCCCATTTCAACCGTGTGTTACCAATATCAAGCACGAGCAGCACGAAGCGATACCTCCCCGGAAACAAGCGTATGCAGTCCGTCTGCGCTTTCTATCACCAGAGCGCCATGATCCGTTACTGCGATCATGCGGCCGCTCACGGCCGCGCCGTCCGGCATGCGAGCGACGACCTCCCGAGCGGCAAACGCCCGCCGCGACCACCATTGATCGCGGAACGAGGCAAAACCATCAACCGCGAACCGTGCAAGACCGGGCTCAAGTACAGACAGCAGTTGGTCCAGCACCTTGTCACGATCATTTCGGGTGCCGGTACACATGTCCAGGCCAGTGGCGGGTAACGCTTCCACCCCCTGCAGCGGCTGAACAGGCGCCCGCAGGTTCAGCCCAATGCCAATCACCGCTGTGCGCGTTTGAGCAGCGCTTGGCACCGTCTCAATCAGGATGCCGCCGATCTTGTGTGTCTCATCGATCAGCAAGTCATTGGGCCATTTGAGCGTCAACCGTCGCAAGACTGGATCTTCCAGCGCACTCGCAACCATGACACCGACCGCCAGGCTCAGTCCATCGAGACGCTGACTGCGCCCAAACTGCCAGCCAATGCTGCACAGCAGCGCGTCTCCGGGTTCGGCAATCCAGCGGCGGCCACGTTGCCCGCGCCCCGCAGTCTGTTGGTCAGCGACCACTACCTGTCCGTGGCATTGTCGCCCGCTGGTCTGCTGCAACAGATAGGTGTTGGTCGATTCGATGCTTGCGAAATGAAGTAGATTTAAAACAGTCATGTGCCAGTCTTTTTCCGGAAGTGTAGGCGCTACGACAGCCTTATAGGTATTAACCCTAATCGCCGAAGTCTTATATAAGACTTAAACTTAAAACATTCCCGACCTTGTGGTCGGTTTTGTTTGTTGTGCAGCGCATGACTGATAAATTGCCCTGACAAACAGCGGTATCGAGGAGGAGCCCCCGTCATGTCAGCACCATCTGCCCCGGCAGCTGCCGACACCTTTCCGCGCCTGCTTGTCCAGCACGCTTCTGCGCGGCCGGACTCGCCAGCGTTGCGCGAAAAGTACCTCGGCATCTGGCAAACCTGGTCGTGGGCGGAAACGGCGGCTGAGGTACGCGCAATGGCGATGGGGTTGGCCTCGCTCGGTTTCAAACGCGGTGACAACCTGGCAATCATTGGCGACAACCGGCCGCGTCTTTATATGGCATTCGCCGCAGCGCAGTCCTTGGGGGGCGTAGCGGTCCCGATGTACCAGGACGCGGTAGCGGTCGAAATGACCTACGTCCTTGAGAACGCGGGCATTCGCTTTGCCATTGTTGAAGATCAGGAACAGGTCGACAAACTGCTCGAAGCACGCGAGGCGTTGCCACAAATTGAGCACATCATCTATGAGGACCCGCGCGGCCTCCGGAACTACAACGCGCCAGGGCTCATGAGTCTGGAAGCCTTGCGCACCCTTGGCAAACAATTCGACAGGGCCAACCCCGGCCGCTTTGAACAGGAAGTCGCGCTGGGGAAAACGGCAGATATTTCGGTCATGCTCTACACCTCGGGTACCACCGGCAAGCCCAAAGGGGTGTGCCAGAGCCACGAGGCATTTATTACCGCCGCTCGCGGCGGCGTGCAATTCGACCATCTCGTCGCGACCGACAACGTGCTCTCGTACTTGCCAATGGCGTGGGTCGGTGATCACCTGTTCAGCTATGCGCAGTTCCTGGTCGCGGGTTTCACCGTCAACTGTCCGGAGTCGGCAGAGACGGTCATGACCGACCTGCGCGAAATCGGTCCGACCTATTACTTCGCGCCGCCACGCGTGTTTGAGAGCCTGCTGACAAGTCTCAGCATCCGTATGGAAGACGCCAGCCGTATCAAGCAGGGTCTCTATAACTGGTTCATGCGGGTGGCGCGGCGCTACGGCTCGGACATTCTCGACGGTCGGCCGGTGAGCCTGAAAAACCGTCTGCTGTACGGTCTCGGAAACATTCTCGTCTATGGTCCGCTAAAAAATACGCTAGGCATGAGCCGGATTCGCGTTGCCTATACCGCTGGCGCAGCAATCGGGCCGGACCTCTTCCGTTTCTATCGCTCAATCGGTATCAATCTCAAGCAGCTCTATGGCTCAACCGAGACTTGCGCCTATGTCTGTCTGCAACCCGATGGGCAAATCAAGTTTGATAGCGTGGGCAAAGCTGCGCCGGGGGTCGAAGTGAAGATCGCCGAGAACGGCGAAGTATTGGTGCGCGGCGCAATGGTGCTCAAGGAATACTACAAGCGCCCGGACGCGACGGCTGAATCCATCGACAGCGCCGGCTATTTTCATACTGGCGACGCTGGCGTCTTTGATGTCGATGGTCATCTCAAGATCATCGACCGCGCCAAGGATGTGGGGCATCTGTCGACGGGCGAAATGTTTGCGCCCAACTACATCGAAAACAAACTCAAGTTCTTCTCTCACATCAAGGAAGCTGTGTGCTTCGGGCACCAGCGTGATCATGTCGTCGCGTTTATCAACATCGACCTGACCGCAGTAGGCAACTGGGCAGAGCGACGCAACATTGTTTATTCGGGCTATATCGATCTCGCCGGCAAGGATGAGGTGTATGCGCTGCTGAAGGACTGCGTTGAAAAGGTCAACGCAGAGCTCGCGACCGAAGGCGAGCTGTCGCACTCCCAGATCA
>CAYMSY010000113.1:0-8598 GCA_964393195.1 uncultured Alcaligenaceae bacterium
CCGCCAACCACCAAAACCTTGCCGGAAGGCAGCAGCGTGGCAGTGTGCGCCGCCCGATACGCCTGCATGAGACCGACACTGGACCACGAGTTGGCTACCGGATCGTACAACTGCGCCACATCCGAGCTAAAGCCCGCAACATCCCGTCCTCCGGAAATCAGCACTTTTCCGGACGGCAGCAACGTCGCCGCATGAGAAAACAGCGGTTGAATGAGGTTGCCCGCTGCACTCCATTGGTTTGTCGCCGGGTCGTAGAGCACCGCCGTGCCAAGAACATCTGTACTGTCGTATCCACCCGTGACCAGCACCTTGCCGGAGGGCAATAACGTGCTGGTGTGTGCCGTTCGCGCCTGCGCCATGCTGGCTGCGGCTGTGACACCCGCAGCCGCCGCGGGTAGCGCCGTCACCGCGAACAGGAGACCGACGACGAGACTGCCGCTTCGGGCGATCGCCAGTGCAGCATTGCGCAAGAATCCGGTCCGCACAAATTGATACGACCGGGGCATTTGCGCCCAGAAGTTTGCTTTGAATATCAAGATTACCCCGATCAACATGCTGGCTCAGGCAAGCCGGAGCATGGGAATATTTTTCCGGGCAGCATACACGCTCATTCATCCGAACTGCTGCCGAGGGTCCACAGTTACCATAGCCACAACGACGCAAACCTCCTGGGAGTCCCGCAAATGATCCGCACGTTCTTGCTTGCCGTATTTAGTTTGTGCGCTGCAATTTCCGCTTCGCCTTGCGTGGCGCAACCCTACCCCACCAAGCCAATCCGCCTGATCATCCCCTTCCCGCCGGGTGGTGCGACTGACATCATCGGGCGCACGCTGGCGCAGAAACTCTCGACACAACTCGGCCAGAACGTGATCGTGGACAACAAACCTGGCGCCGGCGGTACGCTGGGCTCGAACGAGGCATCGAAAGCCGCACCCGATGGCTACACACTGCTGCTGGCGACAACCTCCACGCATTCGATTGCGCCCTCGCTCTACAAGAACATTCCTTATTCCGTCGAGAAAGATTTCGCGCCTATTTCGGAAGTGGCGACCGCGACCAATGTGCTCATCGTGACGCCGAATCTGCCGGTGAAAGATGTGGCCGAGCTGGTCGCGCTTGCGAAGTCAAAACCGGATTCGTTCAATTTCGCATCGAGCGGCAACGGCACCATCGTGCATTTGCAGAGCGAGCTGTTCAAGCAGGTCGCGAGCGTGAAGCTCACACACGTTCCGTACAAGGGCACGGCGCTCGCGATCCCCGATCTGATCAGCGGACAGACACACCTGATGTTTGACTCGCTGGTGTCGGCGCTGCCGCACATCAAGGGCGGCAAGGTGAAAGCGCTGGCGGTGACTTCACTGAAACGCACACCACTCTTGCCGGAGGTGCCGACGGTGATCGAATCGGGGCTGCCGGGTTATGAGGTCAACACCTATTTCGGGCTCTTTGCGCCGCCGGGAACGCCGCGAGAAATCGTACTGCGCCTGCAAAAGGAAGCTGCGATTGCAGTGCAAAGCACAGACGTAAAAGAGCGTTTCGCGAGTCAGGGCGCGGAGCCGGTCGGCGGCACACCGGACGCGCTGTCAGCGCTGATCCGCAGCGAAAACGTGAAGTGGAAACGGGTGATTGAGGCGGGCCAGATTCGGGTTGAATAGGCTGTTTTTCCTCATCAGCTTTTTAATAGACTCTATATTTCAATGGGCATAGCGCTTTATTTTCAATAAAGTCGACTTTTTGCTTTTTCGTCGCCCAAGCCCTTTTCGAATGGACTTTCATTAAAAAGTTGTATCAGATTTTCTGATCGTCAGCCCCAAGAAAAGCGCCGCAACTTTTGCCTGCCCGTCTGGCACAAAGCGCGACAGCATTGCGTTCTTTTCCAGTGAACCGGTTCAATGCGAGTCGGCCGGAAAAGAGTCGTACTGCACATGAATACCCAGCCCACCACCGCATCCTCCCGCCGTCCTGCAGCCTATTCGGGCGATGCGTTCGCTTACAGTCTGCCGGGTGGATTCGCGAAGACGGTGCCGTGGCCGCCCCGTGCGCAAGAGACGAGAGCCGAAGGCCATGCCCCGTCGTACGCCGCAACCGAACGCGACGGAGAACGCACGCTGGTGGTCACCGACATTGCCTGTGATCTACCCACCGACTGGCTCGAAACGCAGGGCGTGGTCGTGTTGCCCATCCGGCTGCGTTTCGACAGCCGCAGCCGTGCGGACAACGGCGACGTACGGATGGCCCGGGATTTTTTCCGGCACGATCTTGAGGACATCGGTACCGATGCGCAGGCGCTTCCGCTGTCGGCGTCGGGCACTCAGGACTTCATTTACGAACGCCTGCAGACAAAAAATGACTTTGTGCTCCAGGTGTCGCTGGCATCACATCGCGGCAATGGCTACATGAATTCGCTGACTGCCGCGCAAAATCTCATGCTGCAACATGGTCGCGCACGCCGGCAGGCCGGCATTCAGCGACCATTCAAGATGTGGGTGGTTGATTCGACGACAGGCTTCAACGGTCAGGCGGTGCTGGTCAACGAGAGCGTGCGCCTGCTGCGCGAGGGCACCACCATTCCGCGCGTCGTGCAACACCTCGACGCTTTGCGCAAGCATGTACACACGCTCGCCATACCCCGCGACGCGTCGTTCTTTCACCGCCACGGTCGCGTCGATGGTGATGCCACCGTCAACTGGTTCTCCCTTGGCGTAGGCAAGGTGCTCGACCGCACGCCAGTCATCCATGCCCACGGCGCGGCGCAGTCCGTTGCCGTACAGGCCCGCAGCCATGACGCAGCGGTCGCGCGTGCACTCGCCACGACCACGGACGCAGTGCGCGCCGGCCTGCTCGCGCCCTGCGTATGCGTGAGCTATGCCGGCAACATCGCCGAGGTCAGGCAATGGCCTGCATTCATCACGCTGGAAGACGCCTGTATCCGCCACGGCGTCGCGCTGCATCTCGGCACCATGAGTCTGACCAATTCGATACTGCTTGGACGCGACGCGTTGAGCATCGCATTCGCCCGGGAAACGCTGGCATTTTGATTTGCGCGGACGTGATCGCGCCATAGTCACGAACAGCGTTCTGTGATCGGATGCAGGGCGATTTCGCCATGCGATTGTCATGACCAAATGACCTGTCATGACAATCGCATCGGACTGTTCCGTAAGGTGTGACGCTGTTTTGTGACGATACACACAAAACAGGAACAGACGAGTCTGGTTGCAGCAAACGCGCATCCCAAAGCGGCACTTCGCTTCATACACTTCGCGCACTCGTCGCTCGTGTTTTTTGTGGGTCGTGCACTCGGCACGTACTCACAGCACATGGTCGCGCTCGTCAACCATCAGAACAAAAAGATTCGCCAACCATGTCCAGAAATTCGCTCGCCAAACACTCACCGTTCGTGGATGTCTCGACGTTATCGCCCATCACGGCCGCCAATGACCGCTACCTGAATCCGACGTCGAGTGCGCGCGTTCCTGCCGCTGCTGCGAAACCGGGCACGGACCGCGAGCGGACACTGCTGGTCGTTGATGCCGCATGTGACATGCCCACCGACTGGCTCAACAAGAACGATGTCGTCGTGCTCCCGATTCGCATCAATGTGGATGATTGGGAACTGCTGGATCTGCACAATGAATTTGATGCGATGGAGTTCTTCGACAAGGATCTTTCCTCGCGCGGCACGCGAGCCAACAGTTCTCCGGTAACGCCTATCGAGACGCGTGAATTCATCCAGTCTCATCTGGGTCAGGAAATCGACTTCGTGCTTCAGGTCACAATCACCGCAGGCCGCAGCAAGATTTACATGAATTCGCTGGCCGCGATGCACCAGATTACGGTTGCTCACAACCGTGTGCGGCGTGCCATCGGCAATCGTGCGCCGTTCAAGACCTGGGTGATTGATTCCGAAACCGGATTCACCGGCCAGGGCGTTTTGCTGGCCGAAACCGTGCGCATGCTCAAGCGTGGCAACAGCACGCCCAGCGTCGCCGCGCATCTGGAGGTCCTGCGCAAGAAAGTACACACCTTCGTGGTGCCGAAAGATCTGTTCTACCTGTACAAGCGCGCCCGCGAGAAAGGTGACAAATCGCTGTCGTGGCTGTCCTACAACGTCGCGCAGGCGATGGACATCAAGCCCATCGTGCATGCGCATGGTGGCGTGACCGGGCCGGCGCTGAAGATTCGCGGTCATCAAGAGGCATTGGACCGGATTATTGGTGTCGCTGAACGGCACGCAAAACGCGGACTTGCTGCGCGTACGATCTGCGTCAGCTATGCCGGCGATCTGGATGACGTACAGGCGATGACCTCTTTCTGTAATCTGCAGAACACCTGCGCGGCCTACGGCATTGAGCTCGTGCTTTCAACCATGAGCATCACCGGCGGCCTTAACGTGGGGGCCGACGCGTTCTCCATCGCGTTTGCCTGTGACGAGCTGGATCTGAGCTGAATGGGCGAGCGACAACGACCTCGTGCTGTCATAGACCGTCGAAAAAGATACGCAACCCCGGTTCAGTGCCGACGAAATTCAAGGCAATACCCCCTAGAATCGGCTCAATGCGCGATCTGCGCGTGACCCGATTTGAAGGACACCAGGATGAAACGTACTCTTCTCGCAGCGCTATTGGCCACGGCCGGGCTGGCGCTCGCCGCCACCGCATCGGCACAGACTTTCTTCCGCATCAACACCGGCGGTACCGCAGGTACTTATTACCCGATTGGTGGCCTGATCGCCAATGCGATTTCGCAGCCGACGGTGCCGGGCCTTGTCGCCACGGCTGTCGCCTCCAACGGCTCGGTCGCCAACGTCAACGCGATTCAGGGCGGCGGCGCTGAATCCGGGTTTTCGCAGGCTGATGTTGCGTACTGGGCCTACACCGGCACCGGTACCTTTGAAGGAAAACCCAAGGTCACCGACCTGCGCCTGATTGCCAATCTGTATCCGGAAAGCTTTCATCTGGTGGCACGCAAGGCGGCCAACATCAAGTCCATCGCCGACCTCAAGGGCAAGCGCGTCTCGCTTGATGAACCGGGCTCCGGCACCATCGTTAACGCCCGCGCGATCCTCGCCGCCTATGGCGTGACCGAGAAAGACCTCAAGTCGGAATTCCTGAAGCCCAATGCCGCCGGCGAAAAGCTCAAGGACAATTCACTCGATGCATTCTTCTTCGTCGGCGGCTATCCGGCCGGCGCGATTGCTGAACTCGCAGCGACCGGCGGCATCGACATCCTGCCGATCAGTGGCCCAGAAGCCGACAAACTGGTGAAGCAGTTTGGTTTCTACGCGGTTGACACCATTCCGGCGGACACCTACAAGGGCGTCGGCGCCGTGAAAACCCTCGCGGTTGGCGCGCAGTGGGTGACCAGCGCGAAGCAGGACACCACGCTTGTCTACAACATCACCAAGGCACTGTGGAACGACAACACCCGCAAGGCGCTGGACGCGGGTCACGCCAAAGGCAAGGCCATCGTTCGCGCAGGCGCGATCGCCGGGGCCGGCATCCCGTTGCATCCCGGTTCAGAGAAGTTCTACAAGGAAGTCGGGCTGCTCAAATAAGCGCCGGACGACCTTCAACAAAATGCCAGAGGAAGGGCCAGCACGCTGGCCCTTTTCATTTCGGGGAAGACATGAGCACATTGATCATTGACGAGAAGGCCGTCGCCGAGCTGGAAACAAAATACGACAGCGAGATGCGCTTTCGGCCCATGGCGAACATCGCGCTGACGACGGTCACGTTTCTGCTCATTGCGCTGTCCGTATTCCATTACTACACTGCGGGATTCGGGCTGCTGCGCGAGGCAACGCATCGCGGCGTGCATCTCGCCTTCGTGCTTGGCCTGATCTTTCTCGTGTTTGCTTTCAACAAAAAAGAGGGCGCTCAACGAGCCGCGAGCTGGCATCATCCGTTTGGGCTGCCGCTTTATGACTGGCTGCTCGCGCTGATGGCGGTCGCCTCTGCGCTCTACATTCCCTACGTGTTTGATGATCTGGCGTTTCGCATCGGCAACCCGGACACCATTGATGTCGTGATGGGTACGGTACTCATCGTGCTGCTGCTGGAGGCAACGCGCCGCGCAATGGGCTGGCCGCTGCCAATCATCGCAATCTCATTCATGCTGTATGCGATGTTCGGCCAGTCTTTCCCGGGTCTGCTCAAGCACGCGGGCGCCACCTGGTCGCAGGTCGTCAACCATCAATACCTGACCAGCCAGGGCGTCTATGGCATCGCTGTCGGTGTGGTGGCAACCTATGTCTTTCACTTCGTGCTGTTCGGGGTACTGGCGACGCGCATTGGCCTCGGACAATTGTTTCTTGATGTGGCCTCTGCCATCGCCGGCAAATACGCCGGAGGCCCGGCCAAGGTCAGTGTGTTTGGCTCAGCGATGTTCGGCATGTTGTCGGGCTCCTCCGTTGCAAATGCCGTCACTGTCGGTTCACTCACCATCCCGGCCATGATCCGCGTCGGCTACCCGCGTCACTTCGCGGGTGGCGTGGAAGCGGCCGCCTCAACCGGTGGCCAAATCACGCCACCTATCATGGGTGCGGCTGCATTCCTGATGATCGAATTTCTCGGGTTACCGTACGCAACGATTGTGATGGCAGCCATCGTGCCGGCCTTCATGCATTTCTTCGGTGTGTTCTGGCAGGTGCACTTTGAAGCGAAACGCACCGGACTGCGAGGCCTGTCACCGGAGGAGCTACCAAGCGTCAAAGAGAGTTTTCGCAAGCGCTGGCCGACACTGATTCCGCTGGTGCTGCTGGTGGGTACGCTGATGAGTGGTTTCACGCCATATGTCTCGGCGTTCTCCGGCATCACCAGTTGCATCATCGTCGGCATGACGACGAGCGAACGAGGCAACTCCCGGGCCGGCCTCGCACTGATGCTGGTGCTGCACGCGGTACTGGCGCTCGTGGTTTCAGGTGAGCTTGAGAGCTACGGCGTGGTGCTGTTTGCGGTATCCGCGATCATTTTTGTCGGATTGCTCAAAGTCCTGAACCTGCCATCGCGCTTTACGCGCGCCGAATTGATTGACGCTTTTTCCACCGGTGCGAAATACGCGCTAGCGGTGGGTGCCGCTGCCGGCACGGTTGGGCTGGTGATTGGTGTCGTGACGCTGACCGGCGTCGGTTTCAAGGTGAGCTATATCGTGAACGCGTGGGCGGGCGCCATGGCTGACGGTCTGGTCACGGTGCTGCCTGCCTGGCTCATCGGCAAACAGATGCTGATGCTTCTTTGCGCCCTCTTCATGACCGGCTTTGTCTGCATCCTGATGGGCTGCGGCATTCCGACCACTGCAAACTACCTCATCATGGTCACGGTTTCAGCGCCTGCCCTCGTGCAGATGGGCGTAGAGCCCATCGTCGCGCACTTTTTTGTGTTTTATTACGGCGTGCTCGCAGACATCACGCCGCCGGTGGCGCTGGCTGCCTACGCGGCCGCAGGCATGGCGAACTCCGATCCTTTCAAGACCGGCAATACTGCGTTCCGTTTGGGTCTCGGCAAGGCGCTGGTGCCTTTCTTCTTCGTGTTGTCGCCCGCGTTGCTACTGGTTACCAAAGGCTTTACATGGAGCGCATTTGCGGTGGTCTTCACGGCCTGCATCCTCAGCATCCTTTTGCTGGCGGCGGCGCTATCTAGGTACATGCTGGTGGAGATGCGGACATGGGAACGTGCGGTCGCCATCGCCGGCGCGCTCATCATGATTGCACCGGGATTGCAGATGCTTGCACTGGGCGCGCTCGTTGCACTGCCGGCCCTGATTAGCCAGATGCGGCGACTTGCACAGTCGCGGCGTTAGCTCGGCCGCAAAATTGCATTGCGGCAGACGTTGCTCGTCGCGCCTGACAGTCGCCACACCGCGAAGCCGTCATCGAATCGGCCACAGTGAACGTTGTTGAGTGCCGTCAGTCCCACTTGTGTTGTAGGCATTGACCGACAGACGCCGAATGTGCGATCGTTGACACTTCAAACATGAATATTGATCTTCATTATCTCCTCCGCTGCGGCTCACGATTCGCCAGCCTCGTCATCGTCGTCTTTGCGGGTCTGTGTGCTGGTGCGTACGCGAGTGGCGGCATCACACCCTCGGTCTCCGGCAAATATCCTGTCGGATGCAGCAATGTTGAGCAGGATTTCTCGCGGTTGCGCGCTGGCGAAGCCGCTTCCGATTATTGGGAAGGCAACCCGTTAGTCGATGGTTCACATTACGTGACCGATTTGCTGGTCAACCCGGCCAACACGCTCATTTATCAGGTGAAAGTTCCGACCACCGCCGAGATTGACGTCTTTACGAAACAAGGCGGCAAGCAGCTGCAATATGCGGCCGTCGCGTGCTATCCGACAACAACGACCAACACGCGCGCTGACTACGTGCTGCCATCGGGCGTCAAGGTGCCAAAAATGCAGCGCGGTGCTGAACCGCCATTGATTGCCGCCAATCCGGAGCTCGCCGGCGGCAAATGGCCGCTACTCATGATGAGTCACGGCCTGGCGGGATCACCGCTGGGTGATGACTATGTTCAGGTGATGGCGCGGCTGGCCGCCGAAGGCTACGTCGTATTCGCTCCTTTCCATGCCGATGCGCGCTATTCGCGCA
>CAYMSY010000114.1:0-4404 GCA_964393195.1 uncultured Alcaligenaceae bacterium
GGCGGTGCGCCCGGCGGGGGCCAGCATCGCCGATGTGCACGTCGAGCAGGAGTCGCCGGATACGGCCACGGTGCGCACCGCAGGGTTTTCCACCCGGATCACGATCGACGTCAATCCGGAACGCAATCTCATCAAACACGGCCCCCGGGCCGCCTGAACTCGGCAACCCGAGGGGAGACGATGACCATGACGAGCGCGGCGGCGACCGAGGCCGCCCGCAACGCCTTCGCTAGGGGCCTTCTGGCTTCCGGGGTGTCGGTGAACGGGCTGATGGCGAGCAACAACCCCGAGGCGGCGTCGCGACTGTTCAGCCAGGCCACTGAACTCGATCCCGGCATGTGCGATGCGTGGCTGGCACGCGTAGTGGCCGGCGACGACAGTGTCGCCGCGTTGCAGGGCGCATGGCAGTCCCGCGAGACCCTGGGGTGGGAAACCCGCCGGTTGTCGGTGCCGGCCGCGCAGTTCTGCGCACGGGTCTCTGACGGATTGTTCGTGCTGCTGGAAATCACCTCGCAAAGCAGCTTGGGTGCGGCTCTGGCGGTGGCATTGGCCCGCGAGGGCCGCTACCGCGAGGCCGAAACGTTGCTCAAGCAGGTCCGTCCCGCCGACCCCTTTGACGCCGACCTGCACACCTACGCCGAGGGCGTTCTGCACTTCCGCACCCAGCGCTGGCCCGACGTGCTGCGCCTGTTCCCCGCCGACAAGCGCTGGCGCAAGCCGGTTTACGGCGCGGCGGCGACGGCGATGGCCACCACGGCCTTGGCCTCGCTGGGAGTGTTTGAGGATGCCTTCCGCCGCGCGAAGGACACCGTCGACGTCGACTTGGTACCGGCGGCAACCACGGTCGCGCTCTACACCCAGGCGATGTGCCTGCGGCACCTGGGCAAGACAGAGGACGCCAATCAGCTTCTGCGGCGTGTGTATTCGCGCGACGCGAAGTTCACCCCGGCCCGGGAGGCTTTGGATGATCCCGGCCGCCGACTTGTGCTGACCAACCCAGAAACCATTGAGGCACGGACCGACCCATGGGATGTCGATTCTGCACCGAACCCCAAGCAGGCCGAAGCCGCCAAGAACGCGGTGGAGGCCAACCGTTTCCTCGCCGAAGGGGAAGCGGAGCTGGAAGCCATGCTCGGCATGGAGCAGGCCAAAAAACAGGTCAAGATGATCCGAGCCACCACGAAGGTCAACGCCGCCCGCGAGAAGGTCGGCCTACCGGTCTCGGTCACCTCCCGGCACACCCTGCTGGTGGGTCCGCCCGGTTGCGGCAAGACCACGGTCGCCCGGTCGCTGACCAAACAGCTGTGCGGCCTGGGAGACCAACAAGTCCCGCCTCATCGGCGAACACCTTGGGGAGACCGAAAACGCCACGCGCGCATTGCTCGAAAGTGCGCTCGGCGGTGCGGTGTTCATCGACGAGATGCACAACCTGCATGACCCGGGCTACTCCAAGGGCGATCCCTACGGAACTGCGATCATCGAAACCCTTCTGCCGTTCATGGAGAACCACCGCGACGATCTGGTGGTGTTCGGCGCCGGCTACCCCAAGGCGATGGACCGGATGCTGACGGCCAACCAGGGATTGCGCCGCCGGTTTGCAACGACGATCGTCTTCGAGTCCTACAACCCTGACGAACTGTGGCAGCTGACCGCCCTGATGGCGGCACAGGATGAGGACATTGTCGACCCCGCGGCCGAAACGGTGCTACGACCGGCTTTCGAGCACTTCTACAACGAGGAGTCACTCACACCGGAGGGTGATGTGGTCCGCGGTATCGACTGGCTCGGCAACGCCGGCTTCGTGCGCAATGTCATTGAAAAGGCCCGCGACCACCGCAACGCACGACTTTACGAGGGCGACGATCTCGACCTTCTGTTGTCTGCCGAGGAAGTCGACCTCAACGACGAAGTCCTCATCCGGCGCCTGCGCGAGTTGACCGCTGCCGACTTCGCTGAAGGGTTGGCCTCAGCGGTTGCTGACGCCAAGCAACGTCCGCAGGGAGCGTTCGACTCACCGGCTTAGCGATGGCCCCTGACCAGACGATCCTCAAGTCCCCGAGAGCGTTTGGCGTGGCAACCTGCCGCTGCGAACTCGGGGTCTGAACTTGCCCGGAAACTCGTAGGCGATCGGTTCAGCCCGCTTGCTCCCGGTCGTCGGGCGCATACGGTGCTCGCCCGCGGGCAGGCTCCGGTGCGCCGTCATCGTCGGCTCGACCGTTCAACCCTGGGCCGCCTGCGGGACCGGACGGCCCCCCGGGCGTCGGTCCTTGTGGAAGTTGCCCGGTGGCTGGTGGGGTTGCGCCGCCCAGGCCCCGGTACGGCGGGGGGATCGGCGACGTTCCCGACCCACGCCGACCCGCTGGCGCACCGGAAGGAATCGGGCGAGTTGCGTTGCGCCCTTGTTGGACCGTCGAGGGATCTCGGCGTGCGAGGCCAGCAGCCTTACCGGCGGCAGCGGCGGCACCGGCAGCGGCGGCGGCTTCGGGTGCGGCGACTTTGGCCGCGGTGGTTGCGGCGGCTTTCGTTCGGGCACCTCGAGAGGACCCGGCAGCAGGGGCCGACCCTCGCTGTCCGGCAGCGCCTGCTGTCGTAGGGGATTGCCGGGTTGTCGCAGTTGTCCCGTTCGCCGCTGCGGCCACGCCGGCCGCACCCTGCGCCCTCCTGCTCCCGTTGGGCCGTCCAGCCGCTGAGCGGCGGCCCGGACTTGGAGTGCCGGTCAGTGCTCCACCGGCGCCCGCCGCGCCCGTAGCAGCGCCCGCACCGGCGGCCTGCGGGGCCTGGCCGGCGCCACCCCTTCTGGCGGCGGCGGCTTCGATCTTGTCCCTGGCGCGTTGACCTTTGTGCCATCCGCTCTTGGTGTGGTCGACGGAGTTGCGGATCTTTTGGGTGAGGGTTTGGCGGGTGTGGTCGCCGAGTTGTTTTTTGAGCCAGATGAAGGTGCCGGTGGCGGCGACGGCGATCAGGCCCACCATGAACATCAGTGCCACGGGGCTGGTCATTCCGACCTGGGCGGCGTAGCCGCCGGGGGCGGCCATTTTCAGGACGATCACTGCCGCCAAGGAGATGTAGAGGACGTAGGCGAATACGAGGACGACGTGGCGGAAGAACTGGGTCAGCCGGTGCAGGGCCCGCTGGCGGGGTGCGCCTTCGATCATGGCCAGGGGTGCGGCGAAGAGCAGCATGATGGCGTTGATGAATGCCGCGCAGGCGACCATGACGTAGCTGTAGGCGACGTAGAGGACGAAGAAGGTGAACACCGACCCGAAGAGCAGGTAGAACATGCCCAGGCCGAAGCTGGACCCGTCGAGGTGTTGGGCGTAGGAGAGGGCTTGGGGTGCGCCGCATCCGGGCATCGCGTGCGCCGGCCCTCCGGTGTCGCCGGACATGATGGCGGTTGACCAGGCGTTGCCGCAGGAACCGATGTTGTCGACGACGGTTCCGAAGTTGAACAGCTGCAACGGCATTCGCACGGTTGCGTCGGCGATGTGTTGGATGAGTGTGGACATCTGCGCAGTGCTGCCGCCGGGGGCGATGCCGCCGTTGTTCAGGGCGGCCGATGACACGGTCAAGCCGAGATTGCGAGCCTGGGTGAGCATTCCGTTGTCGTTGGCGAGTTCGGAGATGGGGTCGCGGGTGACGGTCCACCCGAGGACCGCGATGACGAGGGTGGAGAGCATGACGCGCCAGCCGCGCCCGCGGCGGTTGTTCGCCACGAAGTGAAATGCGCCCACTCCCAGTGCGGCCACCAGGCAGATGGGGAACAGGTAGAAGTCGGCGACCATGCGTTGCAGGGTGTCGAATACCGGACGAAACCAGGTGGCCAGCCAGTGCAGCCAGACCGAGCTCATGACGAACTTCAGCAGCCACAGCGCCAGGGTCAGCATGAGGATGTAGATGGATGCTTGAAGTTGCAGGAGCATGGCGATGCTGTCGTGGCTGAATCCGACGGTGACCGCACTGGCCAGCCAGCCGACCCAGCTGTTGGGGTCCAGGCTTAGATCGGGGCCGGCTTCGGTGATCGCTTCGGCGGTGCTGACCGTGGACAGGTAGTAGGCGCCCAGCGGGACGCCGTGGCTGTCGGTGACGCCGGTCCACGCCATCGCGTTAATGACGGGATAGGCCAGTGCCTTCGGCGCGGTGAGGACCGCCCACAGCGTGAGCATGTGGGTGGTCAGCCAGATGAGGCCGACTCGGCGCAGCGCGGGCCGCACCGCCATCTGGTAGCCGAACCATTCGGCGGCCCGGTTGAGGGTCACGGTCGGGGTCATGCTGCTCCTGGTGTGGTGTCGAATGCGGAATGGATGCTCGGATCGGGTTGGCGGATGACCCGGATGGGGGCCGGCCGGCGGAACTCGTCGACGAAGAACCCGTAGCCTTCGCGATCGCCGCGCTGGGGAACCGTCC
>CAYMSY010000114.1:4414-8483 GCA_964393195.1 uncultured Alcaligenaceae bacterium
TCCCGAGCACGACGCCGAACAGAACATTTGCGCCCGAAGCCTTCGCGGTCGCCACGCTGCGGGGTCGCGGGATCGCCGGTGTGGTCCTCGGCGTCGAATGCGGTGGGATCGCGCATCTGGTCCACGGCGGGTTGGGCCAGGAAATACTCTTCGATGTCGGGATAGTCCTCGATGCGGATTCCGGCCAGGCTCACGACTTTTCGGGCCAGCGGCTCATCCTCGAACGGCATGATGAGTTGCTGGGTGATGAATTGGTCACCCATCAGCGCCAGGTCGGCGATCGGATCTTGGGTGATGAGCAGCAGCCCGGTGAAGTGCTTGCGGGCCCGGCGGCTGATGAGGTGGCAGTCGTCGGCTCCGGCGCGGGAGTTGAGCAGGCCGCCGGCCTCTTCGAGAACGATCAGGCCGAAGCGCTCGCGGTTGGCGAAGAACGCCAGGCGGGCCAGTCGGACCAGCATCCCGTAGATCGCGACGGAGGCGAGTTTGCGCTCGGAGAGGTTGTTGTAGAGGTGCGGGGTGGCCATTTCCTCGGCGGTGGGCAGGTCGAGGCTACCGGTCAGCCAGATGCTCACGTCCAGGGACGCCAGATCGGGGATAGGCAGGGTCGGGTCGAAGATGGCGCGGGTGAAGTCGTGGGTCGCCCAGGACTGCAAGCTGACCAGGACGCTGCGCAGCTCGTCGGCCAGCGCGGCGACTTGGGGTGGGCGGGTATCCTCACCGATTCCCGGCGCTTGGATGCTGGCGAGGTAGTCCAAAAGCGCTGCGGTGCTGTGGATGCCGAGTCGGTCGCGGGCATCGGGAGCGAGCAGGGTCCGCAGTCGCGCGGCGGGAACGCTGCGTGGGTCGATGCCCATCATGGGCAGCATGTAGTCCAGCCAGTAGCCGCCGGCGACTTCGGGGGGGAAGATGCGCAGCGGGTCGCAGCCGAAGTCGTTGCCGGCCATGTCGATGACGGCGGTGTTGGGCCGATCACCGAGAGCGGCCGCCCACTCGGTTCCGGGGTCGACGATGAACGCCTGGGCACCGCGCTGGATCTCGGCGCGGGTGATGCCCTTGGCGGCATAGGACTTGCCGTAGCCGGGAGCACCGCTGCACAGCAGAACCGGGTTGTGGTTGCGTGTGGCGGTGCCCGGCAGGTCGAGCAGCACGGCCGCGTTCAGCGCGTTGGACTGGTTGAAGCCCAGCAGGATTCCGGTGGTGTTGCCGACCGCTGAGGAGGTCAGCGGGACGAAGCGGCTCCACTTGCCGGTGGTGGTGGGGTAGGAGAACTGCGCCACGCCGCTGCGGTGCAGGGGGGCGCCGGGGTTGAACGCGGCCCACAGCCGGGCTTGCGCGCCCCGGTAGTGCCGGATGACGATGTGCCCGGAATTGGTGAGTTCGGTGTCGGGGGCACCGACGCCGATAAGAAACGCCGCCTCCAGGGGCCGCTCGTCGACGCTGGCGGTGAGCAGCCGGTTGTATTCGGCGAGTTGGCGCCAGGTGGTGGACAGTTCGTGGTCGCCGTTGCGGACGTCGCGGCGTTGTTCGAACTGGTCGCTGAGATTGCCCTTGGCGCGGTCGTTGCGGATGAACTCCGTTTCGCGGCTGCGCATTTGAAGGGAGATGGCGAAGTCGAACACCGCGCCGGTGTCGAGGTCGTCGAGGGCGTCGAGGAACTCCGAGCCGGGGAAGGCGATGCCCTCCCGTGGCATGTCGACCACCGGCAGGATCGCCTGGTAACTGTCGGGCAGCAGTCCTTCGGGGCTGGCGGTGCGCAGGACCCGTTTCCACGACGGCAGCCAGGACAGCAGGGGTGGGCGTTGGGGTCGGTGCGCCTGGTCGCCGTCGTCGAACTCCGCGGCAATGATTCGGTCCGCGGATTCGGGGGTCACCGCACGTAGGTGGGGGAGCGGCTGATCGAAGACGCCGCGGAAAGCGTTGCGTTTCCAGAACCAGTCGATCATGTCCTCGGTGACCGGGGTGGGGGCGAACTCCTCGGGCAGGGCGGAGATGATGTCGTAGGCGAGTCGCTGGTAGGCCTCCAGTGAGGATTCGCTGTCTTTGTCGCGGCCGGCCAGCCAGTCCTTGAGCTTGGTGGCCTGTCCCACCGGACTGTGCCCGCCGCGCCCGCCATCGACGGGGATCGACAGCCAGTAGATGCGTGTGCGGGGCCGGTTCTCGGTGAGCAGCGGTTCGAGCATCTGGCAGGCGCGTGCCCATTCCAGTCGGTCGCGGTGACCGTGCATCATGGCCCGCAACAGCTGGCGTTCGTCTTGGGGCACCGACAATCCGTAAAGCCAACTGCCCGAGGGCAGTTCACGGGCCAGGTCGCGGTGGCGGTCTGCGACACCGGTGCGCCGTTTGGTCGATTGCAGGTAGTAGCGCAGCCCCACCACGAGGAAGTCGGCGTAGACACCGTGCTTGGTGAAGCGCAGGTTCCCGATCACCTTCTCCGGTGGGCCGACTAACCCGTCGGTGCTGCTGTGGCGGGTCTCGGGTCGCAGGGTCCGCCAGATCGCCGCGACGCGGAACCCCAGGCCGGGTCGCCCGGTGGGCAGGATGGCACCGAGGCCCGCGGCGAGGCCGGTCAGCGCCAGCCCGGTCATCAGCACCGCCCGGGCGTGACCGGAGTCCAGCATCCTGACGGTGAGGACGAAGGTGAGGGTCAGGCCAAGCGCCGCCGGTGCGGCGACCCACAGCCGCAGCGGTTTACGGAATAGGAAGTCCGTGTAGACCGGGGTGTCGTGAATGCCGTGGAATAGCTGGGCGGAGTCCGTCACTGGCCGAACTGCCCTGTGGTGATGCCGGTCTGATCGGTGGTGCGCTTGGTGCTGGTGTAGATCGCGTAGCTGGACCCGACGATGACCGCCACGATGACGCCGACGACCGCCCATGACACGGTCTCGCCGATACGGCCTCCGAAGAAGGCGGCCATGGCCCGTGCGCCGGAGGCGACCAGGATCAGCACGACGATGACGCCGACCATGATGTTGTAGAGCGAGCGGCTCCCCGAGACCAGATCGGTCGCGGCCAGCACGGTGGTCGTCACCCGGGGCGTGGTGGTGAGAAGTGTTGCGAACATTGCGGTCTCCTTTCCGGGGTGGATGGAGGGCAGCTGCCGCGCTGGCCTCCGGGGCAGGGAGATCCCCTGGGGTTAGGGGTTTCCCGTACCGGGCAGCACTGGGGTCAGTTCTGCATCCGGTGCGATTTGGGGTGCCAGGTCTAGGCCGGCGACGCTCCACCGGCCGCTGGTGACCGTGAGCGTCAGGGGGTAGTCCAGGCGGAGTGGGGCGAACTGGCTGGTGACGACATCGACGGTGGCGACGGCGTGGATGGTGGCGCCCTCGGCGGGGATGTCCTGGTCGGGGACCGCACGGGTGGACACCAGTTTGGTCAGGGTTGCTGACCGGTAGGTGGCGGCTGGGACCAGGCCCGACTTCGGTGTGACGTAGCGCTCCAGGCTGCCCTGGGCGGTGAGGTAACTGTTCAAGAAGCCGCTGACGGTGGTGAACAGGACCGAGTTCGCCGCGACGGTGACGGGGTAGCTCAGCGGTACGTCTGCTCCCGGGCCGGGGCAGTTGACCAGGGCCGGTCGCAGTGTGGCGCGGAGTCCGTAGCGGCTGTAGAGAACCGGCAGTCGATAGCAGCTCAGCCGTGGTGCGGCCGAAGCGAACGGACGCTCGGAGACTGACACCACGACCGACCACTGTTGGGAGTCGCCGCGTTCGTCTTGGAGGGTGACCGCCGAGATTCCGGGGGTGTCGACGATGCTGGCCGGCGTGGTGGGCAGTCGGGTTTGGTCGTTGGCCGGCCAGCAGTTGGCCAGGCTGCGCTGCTGGCTTTGGCTGGCGGTCAGCAGCCGCACTACGCAGTCGGAGGCGAAGGTTCCCACCAACATGGTCCGGTTGACCACGCTGCGGGCCGGGGTTGCGACGTCGACGGGCTTGCTGAACACCCAGCCCCACATGGTCGACAGCGCCACGATGGTGCAGGAGGCGAAGGCGACGATCATGGCGGCCTTGCGGGCAAGGCCACCGGACGTGGTCAGCCGGTTGGTCCAGGTCTGAGTGAGCATCACGGACGCTTTCTG
>CAYMSY010000115.1:0-3351 GCA_964393195.1 uncultured Alcaligenaceae bacterium
CGCGGTCGAAGTGCTGCGTGACGGCGGGCAGTGCGGCAAGCGCTTCGGCGAGGTTGCCGCCCTGTGTGTTCACCGTGCGGCAGGCGTCATAAACGATGTCATGCGCTTGCTGGCGGCCCATCGCGGGCGCGAGGCCCATCATCACGGCTTCGGCGACGATCAGGCCTTTGCTGATGCCGAGGTTGTGGCGCATGCGCGCTTCGTCGACGATGAGGCCGCCGAGCGCGAACTTCGCCTGATGCAGCGCCCCGGCCGTCAAGATGAAACTCTCCGGCAGCGCGATCCATTCGGCATGCCACGGGCCGGTGGCGCGTTCGAAATCCTGAATCATCGCGTCGACCATGAGCCCAGCGTGTTGCCGCACGGCCTTGGCTGCGGCGAGCATCAGTTCGCTGGAAATGGGGTTCCGCTTTTGCGGCATGGTGCTGCTGGCACCGCGCCCCTTCACAAACGGCTCGTAGACCTCGGCGAATTCGGTAGACGCCATGATCATGATGTCGGTAGCGATCTTGCCGAGCGAAGCGGTGATCAGCGCGAGCAGATTGACGCTCTCAGCAAGGCCATCGCGCGCCACATGCCAGGTCGTCGTCGGCACACCCAACCCAAGTTCCTCGGCCAGCGCCTGTTGCACTTCAAAGCCCTTGTTGCCCGTTGCGGTGCCGAGCGAGGCGAGCGTTCCCGCCGCGCCCGCAAATTCGACCACCAGCACGCGTTTGCGCAGCTCGGCGAGGCGCTCCTGATGACGGTCAAACATCGCGAGCCAGATCGCGACCTTGTAGCCGAACGTCACCGGCAGCGCCTGCTGCAAATGGGTGCGGCCCGCCATTGGCGTATCGCGGTGTTTGACCGCCAGCTTCGCGAGAATCTGGCGCAACTCGCGGATGTCGGCGTCCACCACGTCCAGCGCGGCGCGCACTTGCAGCACATTGGCGGTGTCCATGATGTCCTGCGTGGTCGCGCCCCAGTGCAGGTAGCGGCCGGCGTCACCACACATCGCGACGAGCTGATGTACGAGCGGCAGGATCGGGTAGCCGACGATATCGGTCTCCTCGCGCATGTGGTCGAAGTCGATGCGGTCGAGCTGCGATTCGCGGGCGATCACCTCAGCAGCGTCCGCCGGGATCACGCCGCAGCGCGCCTCGGCCCGCGCTAGCGCGACCTCAACTTCGATATAGCGGTTGATGAGCTGCCGATCCGAGAAAATTTCCCGCATGCGGGCCGTGCCGAAGGCGTCGCGGAACAGGAGAGAGTCGAATACCGTACTGGCGCTACTCGTGGGGCCGAGACTTGAGGACATGGGTAATCTCAAATATGTTGACAAATGTCGAACATATATGTATGTTCGAACAAATTAAGATTAATATGTTCGAACATAATTGCAATAAGGGTAAACCCGTATTCGCAATTGATTAGTCGATATTTCGCAGGAAACGATGGAATTGCTCAAACCCGCTGATCTCTCACGCGTCCTATCCGACGGCATCACCTCCGGGCGCTTCGCCGTAGGCACCTTACTGCCGACCGAATTCGAGCTCTGCGAGCAGTACGGCCTCAGCCGTTACGCCGTGCGCATCGCGCTCAATGAGTTGCAGGACCTGGGCATGATTTCGCGGCGCAAAAACGTTGGTACGCGCGTCGAAGCGACGCGCCCGGCCGCTGGTTTCGTGCAGTCGCTGGATTCGGTTGAAGATCTCGCGCAGTTTGGTGCAACGCATGTACGCGTAGTGCGCAGCGTTGAAGAGGTGATCGTTGATCTGGCACTGGCCAAAACGCTCGGCTGTGCCGGCGGTAGCCGCTGGCTGCGCATCTCCAGCGTGCGCATGGATGGCGACCGTAAACGGACGCCGATGTGCTGGACTGATGCCTACATCGACGCAGCGTACGGTGACATTGGCGATCTGGCGAAACAGGCCCCGCAGGCGCTGCTCAGTTCGCTCATCGAAGAACGCTACGGCCGGCGCATCGCCCGCATCCGGCAGGACATCAACGCGATGACGGTGCCTAAATCGCTGGCCGACGAGATGAAGGTCGAGGTCAATTCGCCTGCGCTAAAAGTGGTGCGGCGCTATCTCGACAGCAGCGACGAGGCATTCGAAATCACCGTGAGTGTGCATCCGGCGGATCGATTTACGTTTTCGATGGAGCTCAATCGCTCAGTGGCAAAGACGGTGGAGCGAGCGGGTACAGCGAGTTGAGTCGCCCATGATCGTGGTTGTTGCTTGTCAAAAGCCGCGAATGGCCAACATATAGCTTTTTATTAAATGCCCTGATTACAAAGGGCTTAGTGCGACAAAACGCATAAAGTCGACTTACGATGAAATTCGTCCTAAACCCTTAAGATACAAGGCTTATAAACAAAAGCTGTATCGTTTTTCACAAGAAAAAGGCTCCCGCAGGAGCCTTTTTTCACGCTTCAGGACGAGCGGTCAGTCGCTGCTGGTCAGGCCGAGCAGGCTCAGCAAATTGCTGAAAATGTTGAACAGATTGATGTAAATCGACAGCGTAGCCGTGATGTAGTTGGTCTCGCCGCCGGTCATGATCTGGTTGATGTCGTAGACGATCCAGGCGGAAAACAGACCGATGAACAGGATGGAGCAGGCGATCATCAGCGCAGGCATCTGCAGCACGATGCCGCCAATCGCGGCGAGCAGAATCACGCAGAAGCCGATCCACAGAAACTTGCCCATGCCCGAAAGCTGCGTCTTGATGGTCGACGCGATCGCGGCCATGCCGGCGAAGATCACGGCCGTGCCACCGAAGGCGTAGGCGATCAGCGTGGCGCCGTCTTTCAGCGCGAGGATGCGACCGAGCAGCACCGACAGCCAGAAGCCCATGAAGAAGGTGAAAGCGAGCAACACGGCAACACCGGCGCCACTGTTCTTGGTGCGCTCGATACCGTAGCTGAACGCCATCACCGCGCCCATCAGGATCAGGAAATTCATCCACCACGCGCCAAAGCCCTTGAAGCCAAGCGTGACGCCGAGTGCCGCGCCGGCAACCGTCGGGATCATCGAAATGGCCAGCAGCAGATAGGTGTTGCGCAATACGCGGTTCTGGGTACCGACAAGGGTACCCGCACCGCCTTGCGGATTAAGTTGGGTCACGTTGTTGCTATCCATGAGGAGCCTCCAGTAAACAAAAAACTTGCATGTGCCGGAATGTAGGGGCTAAGCGCGTCCGGCGCAACCGGAGACACCCGCCCCGTTTTTGTACGCACGATCAACCGGCGTGCCGTGCCGGTACGGAATATTGGAGCATTTACCCCATAACCAAGTATTTTCATCAAATACCAACAAATTTGCGCCAAGTCACGAAATTTGTGGCATCCTTGAGGGACTTGGATCAACGTTT
>CAYMSY010000115.1:3361-8466 GCA_964393195.1 uncultured Alcaligenaceae bacterium
AGCAAGCACAAAAACGAAATTTGTGGCATTCTTTCGATCACGTGGATGAACGTCACTACGTATAGAAGCGTTTTTCCTCGCCCTGGCGAGTTTCCTGGTTCCCGAGTGTGTGGGCTGCTTTTCGAGCGGCTGCGATACTGACGAGTCCTTGAAATCCGCGTTTTTTGTTAGTCAAGGATAGATTTACACACTATGGGTAATCGTTTGTTTGTGGGCAATATCAGCTTCCGCGCTACGCCGGATATGATTCGCTCTGAGTTCGCCGAATTTGGCGAAGTGTCTGATGTTCATCTGCCAATGGATCGTGAAACGGGCCGCATGCGCGGTTTCGCTTTCGTGACCATGGCTACCGATGACGCCGCTCAAAAAGCCATCGCTGGCATGAACGCCAAGTCGATCGAGGGCCGCCCCCTCGTCGTCAATGAAGCACGTCCGGCTCCGGCTGGTGGTGATCGTCCTCCGCCCGGTCCTGGTGGTGGTGGCGGCTTCCGCGGCCCCCGCACGGGCGGTGGCGGCGGTGGTGGTGGCGGCTACGGCGGTGGTGGCGGCGGCGGTGGTGGCGGCGGCTACGGCGGCGGCAACTACTAAGCCAGTCCAGAACTGCACAGAAAAAGCCGGGTCTTACAGCCCGGCTTTTTTGTTTTTGAAGTTTGGAAATTGAATGCGCACAGTGCCCACCCCGTCCCGATTCCGCTGGCCTGGCAACCCTGTCATCGTCTGCGTAGCGCTGCTCGCGGTGGCGAGCACGGCCTGCGCGCAAACGGCGTCCCCGATGACAACGCCCAGCAAGTCTGCGGCGACAACCGGTAACGCAAAAAGCGTGGTGGTTGCAGAAGGGTTGGAGCACCCGTGGGCACTGGCCTTCCTGCCCGGTGAACCGGGCGGGCGCATGCTGGTCACCGAGCGTGCGGGCCGCCTGCGCATCGTAAGTGCAGATGGCAAGGTCGGTGCTCCGCTCGCAGGCGTGCCGACCGTGCATGCGGTCAATCAGGGCGGGCTGCTTGATGTCGTCGCCGCGCCGGATTTTCAGCACAGCCGCATGATTTATTTCAGCTTCGCGCAGCCGGTCGCAGGCGGCGCCCGCACGGCGGTAGCCAGCGCACAGCTTGGCGATGGCAAGCTTGAGAACGTAAAAGTCATTTTTGCCCAGACCGATGTCGTGAGCGGTGGTCATCACTTTGGTTCGCGCATCGCCATCGCCCGCGACGGCAGCCTGTTCATCACCACCGGCGAGCGCTACAGCGAAAAAGACCGCGCGCAGTCGCTACAGTCGCATCTCGGCAAGGTCATCCACATCAACGCCGACGGCTCGGTGCCGAAAGACAATCCGTTTGTCGGCAACGCGACCGCGCGCAACGAAATCTGGAGCTATGGTCACCGCAACATGCAGGGCGCGGCGATTCATCCGGTGAGTGGCAAGCTGTGGACGCATGAACACGGACCGCGCGGCGGTGACGAGATCAACATTGCGCAGGCTGGAAAGAACTACGGCTGGCCGGTGATCGGCTATGGCATTGACTACTCCGGACTGCGCATGCATGAAACGACGGCGAAAGCCGGCATGGAGCAGCCGCTGCACTATTGGGTTCCGTCGATCGCACCGTCCGGCATGGCGTTCTACACGGCAGAGCGCTTCCCGCAATGGAAGAACTCTCTCTTCGTCGGCGCGCTGGCCGGAGAGCATCTGGCGCGACTCACGCTCGACGGCGAACGTGTGGTTTCGGAAGAACGGCTGCTCAGCGAACGCAAGGAACGCATTCGCGACGTGCGACAGGGACCGGACGGCTATATCTACGTCATCACCGACGAGAAGAACGGCAAGCTGCTGCGGGTATCGCCGAACTAGCGCACCTGCAACTCGTCACGCCGCGCCAACGTCGGGAACAGACGCAACCACATCGCAGCCACGACGATGGTGCCAACCCCACCGAGCCGTACCGCACCGACCGGGCCAAGCCATGCCGCCGTCGCGCCCGATTCAAATTCGCCGAGCTGGTTGCTGGCGCCGATGAACACCGAATTCACGGCACTGACGCGACCACGCATCTCGTCGGGCGTTTCCAGTTGCACGAGAGTCTGCCGGATCACAACACTCACCATGTCGGCGGCACCGGTAATCACCAGCGCAGACAGCGACAGCAAGAAACTCGTCGATGCGCCGAACACAATGGTCGCTAGGCCGAATAATGCAACCGCCCACAGCAGTTTCGGCCCGACCTTGCGCTCCATCGGCCAGCGCGTGAGCAGGATCGACATCGCAAGCGCCCCGACCGCCGGTGCGCCGCGCAGCAACCCAAGCCCCCACGCATCCACGTGCAGGATGTCCTTTGCGAAGATCGGCAGCAGCGCCGTCGCCCCGCCGAGCAGGACGGCGAACAGGTCAAGCGAAATGGCGCCAAGCAGGATCCGGCGCTCCATGATGAAGGCAACCCCGGCGAACAGCGTGGCCAGTGTCGGCCGTTCATACGGCGTCGGCGCATGCTCGTAGCGGATAAACAGCGAGAGCACCATGCCCAGCGCAAACAGCGCGGCACAGGTGCCATACACGGCGGCGGCCCCTGCCACGTAGATCACGCCGCCGACAGCGGGCCCGGCGATGATGGCGGCCTGCAACCCCGATGAGCTGAACGCCATCGCGCGCGGCAGCAGCGGCGTCGGCACCAGCAGCGCGATGAGCGCCTGTTGCGCCGGCATCTGGAACGCCCGCGCCAACCCGAGCAAGATCGATACACCGAGCAGCAACTCACGTGACAACCAGCGGGAAGCGCCGACGCCACCATGTTGTGCGAATTCATGACTGGCAACACACAGCACCACGGCCACTACCAGTTGCGACGCCAGACAGGCGGCGACGATGCGCGCGCGGTTGACGCGGTCAGCGACATATCCTGCGACCAGCGTCAACAACAATGCCGGCAGAAACTGGTACAACCCGACCAGACCCAGGTCCCAGGCGCTACCCGTGAGTTCATACATTTGCCAGCCAACCGCCACCATCAGCATCTGGTTGCCGGCAGTTCCGGCGAGGCGGGTGAGCCAGAAGCGCACAAAAGTGCGCTGTTTCAACAGATCAGAAAAACGGTATTCGGACATGAAACGTCAGCATAGCAGCGCCCGCCGGGTGACCATCGAAACGCGATTGCGGTAGGCTTGCATTCATCATGCCACTCGGAAAATCCGGCTCGCTCACCGTCGCGACCTACAACATTCACAAGGGCTTTTCGCACTTCAACCGGCGCATCGTCGTGCACGATATGCGTGAGCGCCTGCGCATGATGGGGGCCGACATCGTGTTCCTGCAGGAAGTGGTGGGACACAATGCCCGTCACGTCGAAAATCATGATGCATGGCCGGATACACCGCAGCATGAATTCTTTGCCGAGCTGCAATGGCCAGCCGCCGGCTACGGCCGCAACGCCGTCTATGAGGACGGCCATCACGGCAATGCCATCCTGTCGCGTTATCCGATGATTCGCTGTGATCATGAAGACATTTCAACCAACCGCATCGAGCAGCGTGGACTGCTGCATGCGGAGATTGAAGTGCCCGACTGGAAGGTGAACCTGCATTGCGTCTGCGTTCACCTCGGGCTGTTCGGTGGTTCGCGGCGCAAGCAGGTGGATGCGGTGTGCGCGCGCATTGAGGCATTGGTGCCAAAAGGCGCACCGCTCGTACTGGCCGGGGACTTCAACGACTGGCGTCATCGTGTCGCCGATCCGCTGCGCGAACTCGGCGTCGAGGAAGTCTTCGAGACGGTGAAGGGACGACCGGCGCGCAGCTTTCCGGCGCGCATGCCGATCCTGCGGCTCGACCGCATTTATGTACGCGGCTTCAGCATACAGAGCGTGGATGTTCACCGCGGCCGCGAGTGGGCAAAGCTCTCTGATCACGCGCCCCTGGCGGCGCATCTGACACTGGCATGAGGCAGTATCACGCGGGCAATGAGGTGCTGCTGCTGCGCAGCGGTGCGGAGTATTTTCCTGCGCTCGAACGCGCCATTGATGCATCGGAAAAGGAAGTCCGCATCGAGACCTACATCCTCGCCGACGACGAGACCGGCCGCCGCATCGCAGCCGCGCTCACGCGGGCGGTCGGGCGCGGCGTCGCAGTGCGTTTGGCCTATGACGGTTTCGGCTCGTCAACGCATGTCGGCGAGCTGGGCAACGAGCTGCGTCGCGCCGGCGTTGAAGTCGCGGTATTTCGCCCCGACACCGGCTGGTGGAGCAAGTTCAGCCGCTCGAGGCTGCGTCGTCTGCACCGCAAACTGGCGATGATCGACGGCCGCACGGCATTTGTCGGCGGCATCAATATCATCGACGATCTCAACATGCCGCCACCGAGGCACCCGCGCTTTGACTACGCGGTGCGCGTGCAGGGACCGCTGCTGGAGCCGATCCACCGGGCGATGCTGGTGCTGTGGGCGGCGCTGCACCAGCATGGGCTGGAGCGGCTGCGCGTCGCAATGACAACGTTTCCGCCGGTCGCCCGGATTGCGGGTGATCATCACGCCTGGTTTGCCTTCCGCGACAACGTCGCCCACCGCCGCGACATTGAGCGCGAATATCTCACCGCCATCCTCGCCGCGCGCTCGGAAATCCTGATCGCCAACGCGTACTTCTTCCCCGGTCGTCGCTTCCGGCGCGCGCTGCTGCGGGCGCGGCGACATGGTGTCCGCGTGCGGCTGTTGCTGCAGGGACGGCAGGAATACCTGTTGCAGCATTACGCGACGCGGGCGCTGTACGGAACGCTGCTTGACGCCGGTGTCGAGCTCTACGAATACAAACAGAGTTTTCTGCACGCCAAGGTGGCGGTGGTTGACGGCGAATGGGCGACTGTGGGCTCATCCAACATCGATCCGTTCAGCCTGCTGCTCGCGCGCGAGGCCAACGTATTCGTGCGCGACCGGTCGTTCGCGGCAACGCTCAAGGACAGCCTGGAAGCGGCAATCCACAAGGAGTCCATCCTGATTCACGAAGAGCGCTGGAGCAGCCGCCCGCTGATCGACCGGCTGCTGACGTGGACGCTGTACGGCGTCGCGCGCGGACTCATGAGCATCCTGGGCTACGGTCGGCATTGAGCGTTTCAGCGGCGCCGATCAGCGTCTT
>CAYMSY010000116.1:0-8454 GCA_964393195.1 uncultured Alcaligenaceae bacterium
TGGGCGTCACAGCCGCGTCGGCGACGCTAGGCCCGATCATTCCGCCCTCGCTGCCGTTCGTGATCTACGCGATGATGGCCAACGTTTCGGTCGGCGCGCTGTTCCTCGCGGGCATCCTGCCGGGCCTGTTGATGGGCGTGCTGATGATGGCCACGGTGGCGTACTTCGCGCACAAGAACGGCTGGGGCGGCGACATCAAGTTCTCCGGCGCGCGCTTCGGCAAGGCGATGCTCGAGACGGCGGTGGTGGCCGGCTGGCCGCTGGCGGTGTGGGGCCTGGTGCAGGCCGGCCTGCAGCCGCAGCTCACCGTGGCCGTCGCGCTGGTGGTGCTGTTCGCGGCCGACCGCTATTTCAAGTTCCAGGCCGTGCTGCCGATCATGACGCCGGTGCTGCTGATTGGCGGCATGACGACGGGACTCTTCACGCCGACCGAGGGCGCGATCGCCGCCTGCGTGTGGGCGATGGTGCTGGGCCTGTTCTGGTATCGCACGCTGAGCTGGCGCATGTTCGTCAAGGTTTGCCTCGACACCGTCGAGACGACGTCGACCGTGATGTTCATCGTCGCGGCGGCCTCGATCTTCGGCTGGATGCTCACGGCGACCGGCGTCACGGCTGCGATCGCCGACTGGGTGCTCGCGTTCACCAAGGAGCCCTGGCTGTTCCTGCTGCTGGCCAACGTGCTGATGCTGTTCGTCGGCTGCTTCCTCGAGCCGACGGCCGCGATCACGATCCTGGTACCGATCCTGCTGCCGATCGTGCTCAAGCTCGGCATCGATCCGGTCCACTTCGGCCTGGTCATGGTGCTCAACCTGATGATTGGGCTCTTGCATCCGCCGATGGGCATGGTGCTGTTCGTGCTCGCGCGCGTGGCCAAACTGAGCGTCGAGCGCACCACGGCGGCGATCCTGCCGTGGCTGGTGCCGCGCCTGATCAGCCTCGTGATCCTGACCTACATCCCTTCGATCAGCCTGTGGCTGCCGAAGTACATGGGGATGTAGCTAAAGCACACTGGCTTCTTTGCGCAATCGTTCTCAACCTGCGGTCATACTCGCCGCAGGCGGGTATCCAGAATGCCGAGAGTGGCGGCTCGCGGTGACCTGTCGTTGCGCGCCGCCTTCCTGGATTTCTGCCTACGCCAAGAATGACGCCTGTTTGAAATGTCTAACTTGTTAGGTCAGTAAAAGCCTATGCCGCGCATCGTCAAAGTTGAACTCTGGCAGGTCAATCTGGCCCCGCCCGTTCCGCGTTCCGACGCGATCCAGTCGTTTGTCGTGCAGGAGACGCCGATGCTGCGCGTCACCTGCGATGATGGCTCGCAGGGCACGGGCTACAGCTATACGATCGGCACCGGCGGTTCGTCGGTGATGGCGCTGCTGCAGGATCATCTGGTGCCCAGGCTGATCGGCCGCGACGCCGACGACATCGAGGCGATCTGGAAGGATCTGTTCTTTCACACGCATGCGACAGCCGTGGGCGCAATCACGGCGCTGGCGCTCGCCACGATCGACACCGCGCTTTGGGATGCACGCTGCCGCCGCACCGGCTTGCCGCTGTTCAAGGCAGCCGGCGGCGCCCAGCAGCGCGTCGCGATGTATTCGACCGAGGGCGGCTGGCTGCATCTGTCACCCGAACAGCTCGTGACGCAGTCGGTGGAAGCCAAAGCGCAGGGATTCAAGGGGGTCAAGATCAAGGTCGGGCGCCCGCACGTGAGCGAGGACATGGCGCGCCTGAGCGCCGTGCGCGAGGCGGTCGGCGATGGTTTCGAGATCATGATTGACGCCAACCAGTGCTTCACGGTCGGCGAGGCGATCCGCCGCGCGCGGCACTACGAGACGCTCGACATTGCGTGGTTCGAAGAGCCGCTGCCGGCGGAAGATTTGGGCGGACACGAGCGCCTCGCGCAAAGCACCAGCCTGCCGATTGCGGTCGGCGAATCGATCTACAGCCTGCAGCACTTTCGCGAATACCTGCAGCGCGGCGCCTGCTCGATCATTCAGGCCGACGTGGCGCGCATCGGAGGCATCACGCCGTGGCTCAAGTGTGCACATCTGGCCGAGAGCTTCAACGTGCCGATCTGCCCGCACTTCCTGATGGAGCTGCACGTGGGCCTGTGCGCCGCCGTACCCAACGCACCATGGGTCGAATACATCCCGCAGCTTGATTCGGTGACCGCCGGTCCGGGTTGCGGCATGGCAAGCGCGAATGGGTTCGCGATTCCGTCAAGCCAACCGGGCTTGGGCATCGACTGGGATTGGTCCGCGATTGAAAAGCTGGCGGTGCGTCGGGCAACGATCGACGCCAAGGTGCGCTAAGCCAACAAAGAACACTTACAGCTTTTTCCTGAAAAGCCCATTCAATAAGGGCTCAAAGCGTCAAAATGCTTCAAGTCGAGATCACGTAAAAATCTCGCTTGAGCCCCTATCAAATGGGAGTCTCAGCAAAAAGCTGATCAACTGATTACCGCTAAACCGGCGAATTGATGTCGATGAACTGATAGGTCACGCCGAACTGCTGCACGAGGTGCGAGGCCAGCGCCGCTACGCCGTCGCGCTCGGTAGCGTGATGTCCGGCGGCGATCAGCGTGATGTTCGACTCGCGGGCGTGGTGAACATGCTGTTCGCTGATTTCACCCGTGATGAAAGCGTCCGCCCCGGCTTCGATGGCGTCGCCCAGCAGCGAACCGCCGGCGCCGGTGCACCAGGCAATCTTGCGGATCGGGCGATCCGGGTGCGTAAACAGCGTGACACGGCGACCGTAGTGCCGCGCGACGAAAGCCGCCAGCACCGTACAACGCACACCAACATTCACGCCCAGCTGCCCCATCATCACCAAACCGGCCTCGCCGACCGTGCCCGTCGGCGACAGGCCAAGCCGCCGCCCCATGCAGGCGTTGTTGCCCACCTCGGCATGCACGTCCAGCGGCAGGTGGTAGGCAAACAGATTGATATTGGCCGCGAGCAGTGCCGCCACGCGTTCACGGTGGTAACCGACCAGCGCCGGGCTGTCGCCTTTCCAGAAAAGTCCGTGGTGCACGATGACGGCATCGGCTTTGGCCTCAATGGCGGCGTCAATCAGGGCCTTGTTTGCCGTGACGCCGACCACAATATGCGTTATCGTGTCACGACCTGAAACCTGTAAACCGTTGACCGCCACATCCTTGCAGCGACGGACGTCGAGATAGGCGCTCAAATGTTGCGCCAGCTCGTCGCGCGAAACCGTACCACCCGTCTGGGAACTCAAGGTTGCAACCTCTAGGTCTTGAATAAAATTGTGAAGATCAACTGTTCGCACACCTCACCCCTCGACCCGTATCCCGTTTTTTCTGTGTCCACGCTCGAACATGGCACACAATTTTCAATTTGACTGATACCAGCGACCAACGCTCTTTCATGGCGATTACACCACCGGCACCAGCACAATGCTAAAGCGATTATGGCTCGTCTTCGCACAGGTCTGCACGATCTGTGTCGCAATTCTGTTTACCGTCAGCACCCTGCGGCCGGAATGGCTCGCCCGTACCACCTGGGTGACGCCAGCCGCGCCGGCCCCGGTTGCGAATGTGCAGGTGCCTGTTGCCACCGCAACGCCGGTGGCCCGTGGTGCCTCGCCGATTGCGAGCAACAGCTTCAGCGAAGCCGCGAAGCGAGCCTTGCCTTCGGTCGTCAAAATTGCCACGAGTGCCCAGCGCCGCGCCCGCAATCCGCTCATGGACGATCCAACGTTCCAGCGCTTTTTCGGCCGCCAGCGCGAGGATGGCAGCGCGCAACAACTGCTCGGCGAAGGCTCCGGCGTCATCGTGCGGGCCGACGGCTACATCCTGACCAACAACCATGTGATTGAAGGCGCACAGCAGATTCAGGTCGAGTTGACCGACAAACGCGTACTGCCGGCCAAAATCATCGGCATTGATCCGGACACCGATCTCGCCGTGATCAAGATCGAGGGCAACGATTTCCCGGCGATCACGCTCGGTGATTCACAGGCATTGCAAGTGGCCGACGTGGTGCTCGCGATTGGCAATCCGTTTGGCGTATTCGGCAATACCGTCACGATGGGCATCGTGAGCGCGCTGGGTCGCACGCAGATTTCGGAAACCAACCTGTTTGAAAGCTTCATTCAGACCGACGCCGCGATCAATCAGGGCAATTCCGGCGGCGCGCTGGTCAACACGCACGGCGACCTGATCGGCATCAACTCCAGCATCTTCACGCGCACCGGCGATTTTTCCGGCATCGGCTTCGCCATCCCAACCGCGCTGGCCAAACCGATCATGGAGCAGCTGATCGCGACCGGTGAAGTCAAGCGTGGCTATCTCGGTGCCAACCTCGGGACGGTGACGCCGGACATCGCACAGCGGCTTGCCCTCAAGGACGCAAAAGGTGCGTTCGTGGGCGCCGTGCTCGACGGTGCACCGGGCAGCCGCGCGGGCCTGCGCGTAAACGACGTGATCGTTGAAATCAACGGCAAGGTGACGACCGATCGTACCGATGCCGTGAACACGATCGCCATGGCCGCACCGGAGCAGACGATCCCGCTCAAGGTCGTGCGTCAGGGCGAACTGGTGGAACTCAAGGTGACGCTGGGGCGACGACCACAGCTCAAGCGGCAATAAGACAACGCGGCGCGGCCGCCGGCGAATCAGTCTTCGCTGTCGGCTTCGGACCGTGAACGCGGCGTGATGAAGCGGCTGACGATGATGCCGACCTCGTAGAGCACCACCAGCGGCACCGCGAGGAAGAGCTGCGACAGCACATCCGGCGGCGTCACGACAGCGGCGATGACGAATGCGGCGACGATGAAATAACCACGAAACTCACCAAGCTGTTTCACCGTAACCAGACCGGCGCGCGTGAGCACCGCGAGCACGACCGGCGTCTCGAACGTGATGCCGAACGCGATGAACATGGTCAGCGCAAAGCTCCAGTATTTGTCGATGTCCGGAGTCATGTTGACACCGGTCGGCGTGAAGCCGACAAAGGTACCGAAAATCGACGGAAACACCACGAAGTACGCGAAGGCCATTCCGCAGAAAAAGAGAATCGTTGACGACACGATGATCGGCAGCGCGAGTTTCTTCTCATGCTTGTAGAGCCCGGGGGCCACGAATGCCCACATCTGATACAGCACCACCGGCAACGAAATCAGGAACCCGGTCATCAGCGTGACTTTGAGCGGGATGAAGAAAGTCCCGGTCACGTCGGTCGCGATCATTGATGTACCCGCCGGCAGGACTTTCAGCATTGGCGCCGCAACCCAGGCATAAAGCTCCTTCATCCCCGGCCACGCCATGAGCGCAAAGGTCACGACGAGCACGGCGACGACGGACTTGACCAGCCGCTCGCGCAGCTCGATCAAATGCGAAATGAAGGTTTCTTGCGGAGAATCGGAAGACATCTAGCGCGGACCAATGAAAGACAAGGCTCAGGCAACTTTCTTGGCGGCGTCCGCAGCGGCGGACACCGGCGCGGCAGGTTGCAGGGTGGCCGCCATCTGATCGGCGGAAATGACGGGTTTCATCTCAGTCGCCTGTTCGGCAATCGACTTTTCCAGCGCCTGCACTTCGTCAATAGCCGTCAGCGACGACGGCGGCGGCGGCGCGATGCTGTTTTCCACCGCCTGCGTCGCCTTCACCTCCATCGCATCGGCTTCTGCCTGCGTAAGCGATGTGTTGACACTGCTCTGCACTTTTGCCGCTTCCTGCTCGACGCTGCGACCGGCATCATTGACGGCGGTCTCGAAGCTGCGTGCGGCGTCCTGCGCCTGCTGTTGCAGCTTGCGCAGCTCATCCATCTGCATTTCGCGATCGATGTCCTGCTTGACCTGATTGGCGTAGCTGCGGGCGCGCCCGAGCAGGTGCCCGAGTGTGCGAGCGACCTTCGGCAGCTTTTCCGGGCCGAGCACGATCAGCGCCACGACCGCGATGATCATCATCTTGCCGAAGGAAAGTTCAAACATCTAGTGCAGCCGAAAGCTCGCGTGAATCAGGGGGACAGGCTGCGATCAGACCTTGTCCCGCTTCACTTCACCTTCAATCACGTTCGGCGCGGCGGCCGGCGGTGCTTCAGTGGCGCCCTTGGCGGCCTCTTCGCCGCCTTTCATGCCCTGCTTGAAATCACTGACAGCGCCGCCGAGATCCTTGCCGACATTGCGCAATTTCTTGGTGCCAAAAATCAGCACTACCACCAGCAGCACAATCAGCCAGTGCCAAATCGAAAACGAACCCATTGCCTATCTCCTCAAATCTTTTCGTCAAGCGCGATCATCCTGCCCAGCGGCGTCGGGCCGCCGAGCACATGCATATGCAAGTGGAACACGTCCTGCCGGCCAATGCGCCCATCGTTGATGATGGTGCGGAATCCGTCGACTGAGCCCTGTTCCCGCGCCACCTGTGACGCAACCAGCATCATTTTACCGAGCACCCGCTGATCGTCGGCTGTCGCCTCGGACAGACGGCCGATATGTTTGTTCGGAATCAGCAGGATATGCACCGGCGCTGACGGATGAATATCCTTGAATGCGAGTACGTCGTCATCCTCATAAACCCGTGTCGACGGGATTTCGCCGCGGATGATCTTGCAGAAGATGCAGTCTTTTTCTGTGCTCATGACAACTTACGAAAGTTTGGTATTGGCGGTTTCACCATGCCACTCAGGCCCGCTCCCACAAATCCAGCGGTCATCGGGTGATGACCGTTCATTTGTGGCGCGCTGCTTTCTCGTCAATGCCGGATAACCCTTCACGGCGCGCCAGTTCGGCCAGCACGTCGGCACCGGACACATCGTAGCGCGACATCGCGACAAGCATGTGAAACCAGACATCGGCCGCTTCGCCGATCACGCGATCGCGATCGTCCTCACTGGTTTCGATTTCTGCATCTTTGCAGGCCATGATGAATTCGGCTGCCTCTTCGCCCACCTTTTTGAGCGCCGCATCAGGGGCCTTCGCGAACAGTTTTGCCACGTAGGAGCTCGCCGGATCGGCATCGCGGCGGGCGGCGAGCGTCTGCGCGAGGCGCAACAGCACCTCGGCGTGATTCAGTGTTTCAGCGCCCACCGTAGATTTCGCCTTCGGTTTTGACAGGCTCAAACGTGGTGACCCAGCGCGCGCTGCCGTCCTTGCTTTCGAGCCGGCGGAAGAAACAGTTGCGACGTCCGGTGTGACAGGCGATGCCGCCGATCTGCTCGACTTTGAGCAAAACCACGTCACCATCGCAGTCGATCAGCATTTCACGCAGGATTTGCAGGTGTCCGGACGATTCGCCCTTCATCCACGCCGATTTGCGCGAGCGTGAGTAGTAGCAGGCCTTGCCCGTGTCCAGCGTACGCAGGAAAGCGGCACGATCCATCCACGCGACCATCAGGATTTCGAGCGTCACGGCGTCCTGCGCGATGGCCGGAATCAGGCCTTTTTCGTCGAAATGCATCTCCGCCAGCAGCGCTTCGTGCGCGGCAGGCGTGGGAGCCATGAAAGGAATCGGTGCGGACATGCAAAGAGTCTATCAGCTAGTTATCAGCTTTTTATTGAAACGTCCTGTGCGTAGGGCATAGAGCGCAAAACAGCTAGAAGTCGACTTTTTACTTATTGGCATTGCAAGCCGCATTCAAACGTCATTTAACGAAAAAGTTGATACGCCCGACGTGTCCTTAAGGCTGGAAATCAGGCTGTTTTGACGGCGACGCGTCAATGAATGCCGGCAGCGCGTTGCAGTTCGCATCGATCATCGAAACGAGCGGGTAGCGCGCAATGTCCACGTTGAAGCGCCGCGCCGAGAACACCTGCGGCACCAGCGCGATGTCCGCGAGCGTCGGCGTATCGCCATAACAAAATTTGCCGGTCGTTTTTGACGAGGCCAGCGACTTCTCGAACGCTTCGAGCCCGACCGTGATCCAGTGCGTAATCCACGCATCCTTCTGCTGCGTCGTGACCGTCAGTTCATTCGACAGGTAGTTCAGCACCCGCAGGTTATTGAGCGGATGCACGTCGCACGCGAGCGCCAGCGCCAGCGCACGCACCTGCGCCCGCGCGACCTTGTCTTTCGGTAACAGCGGCGCCTTGCGTGGCTTGATCTCGTCAAGATACTCGATGATCGCCAGCGACTGCGTAATCACCGCACCATCATCGGTCACCAGCGACGGCACCAATCCCACGGGATTCAGCGCGAGATAGTCCGCCGAGCGATGCTCACGCTTGAGCAGATGCACGCCGACATGCTCCCAGGTGATGCCCTTGAGATTCAGCGCAATGCGAACGCGGTACGCGGCGGAGGAACGGAAGTAGTTGTAAAGCTTCATTTCAAACCGGATTACTGAAACGCCTGAATCCCGGTCTGCGCGCGACCCAGGATCAGCGCGTGAATGTCATGCGTGCCTTCGTAAGTGTTCACGACTTCGAGGTTCACGAGGTGACGCGCGACGCCGTATTCATCGCTGATGCCGTTACCGCCCATCATGTCGC